>CANEWV010000286.1 GCA_947442905.1 Chitinophagaceae bacterium
AAGATTTACTTTAATAAGTAAACGTATAGGAACGAAGATACTTAAATCAGCGCTTTATCAATGAGTTTTTCGAGAGAGTTTATCTTTTCAGCTGCTTCTTTCCACTTTAGTTCGTGGATGGTGCTGGTATTTTGCTCGGTGGCAAACCACAAAAGCACCATGGCTACATAGTCCTGCATGTCTTTACCAGCCAAATTTTGACGGTATTCGGCTATTTTATCGTTGATGAGACTGGCTGATTTGCGCACCATTTCCTCCTCGGCGGGTTCAATGCGTATGCGGTAGCTGCGATCTGCAATAACGATATTGATAGGGATGAGCTCAGACATGCTATTTATTTAAGAAGCGTTAAACAGTGGTCAATTTCTTTGAGGTAGGTGTTAATGCGCTTTTCGAGGGCCGCTTTTTCCTGATCCGAATAGCCAGCCGCAGAACTTACGCTAAGACCATCAAGCTGTTGTTGAAGGCTTCGCAGCAAATCCTCTTTTTGGTGTACCATACCCGTAGCTTTTTCTAAATCAGCGGTTAGACGCTGATTTTCACGAAGAAGCTGCTGCTGATTTTTTAGCAGCAACTGCAACTTTTCTTGCAAAGATTTGATATGTGTTTCGAATTCAAACATGTAAATATGCGTATAAATATAAGTGCTTATTTTCTGATTTCGGCACCTAATTCTTTTTCAAAAGCCCCAATTAATTTTGATACCATGCTATCCGTTTCGGTGTCGGTCATGGTTTTTTCTTCGTCTACAAATGTAAAGCTAAGTGCCATCGATTTTTTGTTAACGCCTAATTTATCGCTTTCAAATACATCAAATAAACGAATGCCTTTTAGCTTAGGAAGTTTTACCGTACCCACCGCAAGTTCAATAGCAGCATAGGTTACAGCACGGTCTACTACCAGTGCCAAATCTCTTTGTACGGCTGGAAACTTAGATACTTCTTTGTAAACAATTTTTTGTTTTTCGGCGGCAGTAACAAGCGAGGCCACATCTATATCTACAAAAACAACGCCTTGTTTGATATCAAATTGTTGACGTTTTTTAGGCGACACTTCTTGTAAGGTAGCAATTTTAATGCCACCCACTGTTGCAGCAACACAGGTGCTCGCACTATCTTTTGCAGTATCGTCTAATGACCAGTTAATAGAGGGTAATCCAGTAATTGAAGCTATCGCCTGCAAAATGCCTTTAGCCATTAAAAGGTCTTGCTCTTTGGATTTAACACGCCAGCCTTCTTCGGTATCTAAACCGCTTAAGTAAATACACAAATGTTCCTTTTCTGAATACTGACCAGAACCACTGGTAGCATAGGTTTTACCAAATTCAAACAAACGCAAATTGTGGTTACGTCTATTGCAATTGTAAGCGATGGTTTCGAGTCCTGTTTCAAGCATCGATGGACGAAGCACGTCTAAATCGGCACTTAAATTATTCATCATTTTAACGGCTGTTTCTAAAACAGCTGGCGTAAAATATTGACTGTTGGTAATAGAGTTTGTAAAGATTTCTACAAAGCCTTTACCTACTAAAAACTGTGTTGTTTTTTCTTTGATCACTTCTTTAGCACTAGCTACTTCTACAGCAGGGCTAATGGTAATGGTGGTTGGGATTTCAATATTATCGAGACCGTCAATACGTAAAATTTCTTCTACTAAATCGGCAGGGATACTAATGTCTGGTTTGCTGTAAGGCACTGCAACACGGAGTTCATCAATACCTTCCTGAATCACTTCAAAACCCAGTGCAGTCAAGATTTTTTTAACCGCTTCGGGATGGTAGTTTTTACCACTTAATTTTTTGATATAATGGTATTTAACAGCAACTTCTGTTTTAGGCGTAACTGCCGGATAGATATCAGTAATTTCAGAACTGATGCTACCACCAGCCACTTCTTTAATAAGTAACGCGGCTCTTTTTAATACGGAAACCGTGGAAGCAATATCAACTCCTTTTTCAAATCTAGTAGCAGCGTCGGTGCGGAGTCCATGGTGTAAAGACGTTTTACGAATAGTCGTTGGATGAAACCAAGCACTCTCTAAAAATATAGACGTCGTGCCAGCATGAACGCCACTTGCAGCGCCACCAAACACACCCGCAATGCACATAGGATCTGTGGCATTACATATTAGTAAATCTGAATCTTGTAGTTTTCTTTCTTTGGTATCAAGGGTTGTAAAAGCAGTACCAGCAGGCACATTTTTTACAATCACTTTACCACCCGTAACAGCAGCAGCATCAAAAGCATGTAGGGGTTGACCGGTTTCGTGTAAAATATAATTGGTAACGTCTACGATATTATTGATAGGTCTTACGCCAATTGCTGTTAATCTATTTTTTAACCAAGCTGGAGAATCGGAAACTTTAACGCCCGTTAACTCGATACCTGCATAACGCTTACACGCTGCTTCGTTTTCGATGCTAACAGCAATCGTTTTATTATTTTGATCGGGAGTAAATGACGATGGAAAAGGAGCCACTGGTTTTGCTTCTTTTTCGTGGTGCGTTAAATAAGCACACACGTCTTTGGCAACACCGTAATGACTCATCGCATCCATTCGGTTGGGTGTTAAACCAATTTCATATACCCAGTCTTGATAGGGCTCAAACAGCGTGGCAGCAGGCGTTCCAACAACAGTGTCTGCTGCTAAAACCATAATGCCGTCATGACTGCTACCAAGTCCTATTTCGTCTTCGGCGCAAATCATACCAAAACTTTCTTCCCCTCTAATTTTTGCAATACGCATGGTTAAAGGATCGCCAGAGCTTGGATAAATGGTTGTGCCAATAGTAGCTACAATTACTTTTTGTCCTACGGCAACATTGGATGCACCACATACAATTTGTAGTGGGGCTTCGGCACCAATATTTACGGTGGTAATTTTTAATTTATCGGCATTGGGATGCTGAGAAACAGTAAGCACTTCTCCAACCGTTAAGCCGGCAAGTCCACCTTTTACATTTTCATAAAACGTTAAACTTTCAACTTCTAAACCAATAGACGTTAAAATTTTAGACAATTTTTCGGGTTCAATGCTCCAAGGCAGGTATTCAGATAGCCAGTTATAACTTATGGTCATGATTGCTTATACGTGTTTAAGGGCCTCAAAAATAAGTTTTTATGGCCGTAAATGCTACGCTTTCGTGAGAACAAAACGCAGATTCATCCAATACTTCTTTCTGCACAAGATTTGTTAATAATGGCCTTATTTAGTGGAATAAGTTTTGATATTGGTGGATAACAGTAGTAAATTGTGTGGATAGCGCAGTAAAAACCTGCGTGGAACGGTGTGTTCCGTGTGGACGAAAAATAGCGAAGAAATACTTGAAAAAGCGCAAATCTTGGTGCATATTCGCTCTCTTCTGCATCAAATGCAGTCAATTATTCGACTTTGTAAAGCAACCCTAAAATGGACGTTAAGAT
>CANEWV010000287.1 GCA_947442905.1 Chitinophagaceae bacterium
AAGTCAGATTAGGAGCTATGTGTTTCATCCCTACAAGATGATTAAAGACCACCGCACCGATTATGCAGTGGGTAATGTGGGTCCAGTAATGGATGGTGAAATTGATGGCGTTATTAAGGCATATTTAATGATGCTAACAGAAGACGCTGAATAACAGCATTACTTATTATTACATTATCTTAGTTAATCAATTTGATTTATGATAGCAATTTTATTAGCAATTTTTGTAATTGGTTACGCGGCTATTACATTGGAGCATAGCATTAAAATAAACAAATCTGCAACAGCGCTTATTACTGCAGTGCTTTGTTGGACGCTCATTGTTCTTAATGCCGACAATAAAGAAATTGTAGTAGAATCCCTTACGCATCATTTAAGCGCGATCAGTGAAATCGTATTTTTTTTACTAGGCGCTATGACCATTGTAGAATTAATTGATGCGCATGATGGATTTCAAAATATTTCGGAAGCCATTAAAACCACCCATAAAACAAAGCTTGTTTGGCTTATTGCGCTTATTACTTTTTTCTTATCGGCGGTACTAGATAATCTTACAACAACGATTGTAATGATTTCCATTTTAAACAAGTTAATTCAGGATAAAAAAGTGAAGTGGCTACTGTTAGGCCTTGTTATCATTGCATCCAATGCAGGTGGCGCCTGGAGTCCCATAGGAGATGTTACGACAACCATGCTTTGGATTGGTGGTCAAATAACACCCTTAAATATTGTTGAGCAGGTTTTTTTAGCAAGTTTAGTGAGTATGGCAGTTCCTACAATCATTGTTAATTATTTAATTAAAGGACCCATTACTTTAAAGCCTGTCATTGAAAATAATTTAAACTTTAACTCAAACGCTTTTGAGCGAAACCTCATTTTTTATGTAGGCATTGGCTGCTTACTTTTTGTGCCCATATTTAAAACCTTTACCCATTTGCCGCCGTATATGGGCATGCTACTTTGTTTAGGTATTATTTGGGTTGTTACCGAACTATTGCATAAGAAAAAGGCAGATGATGAAAAAGGTGTTTTATCAGTAAATCATGCTATCCGAAAAATTGATACCCCTAGTATTTTATTTTTCTTTGGAATCCTTATGGCTATTGCCTCTTTAGAATATGTGGGTGTTTTGCCTCAAATGGCCGCTTATTTAAATAGTAGTATTGGAGATATCAATCTTGTAGCTATTGCCATTGGTTTATTATCTGCGGTATTTGATAACGTTCCACTCGTGGCTGCTTTACAAAGCATGTATACACTCGAGCAGTATCCACAGGACCATTATTTTTGGGAGCTATTGGCCTATACAGCCGGAACTGGTGGCTCTTGCTTGATTATAGGATCTGCAGCAGGTGTAGCAGTTATGGGGATTGAAAAAATTGATTTTTTCTGGTACCTCAAAAAAGTAAGTTGGATTGCACTGATAGGATTTTTAGCAGGTGCTGCCGTATTTATGCTGCAGCATGCTTATTTATAAGCACCAGTTAATTACCCGTTAGAATATCAAATTTACTTTTTGGCCTTAGCTTGTCTTGCCAGTTAAAGCTTTTTAGTTTGAGCTCGTCGTGATTGGTTTTTCCGCGCATTGGTAGGAGACCACCTTCTAGGTTATTAATAAATTTTACGCGCTTTGGTTTGCCATCCGTAAAGTTAATTTCAATTAAGTCGCAGCTGTTTTTATTGACGCCCACAAAACCTTTTTGTTCGTCCTGTGCGTAGTAAATATTTTCGGCGCTTCCTTTAGCAGTTAAAAAATGAACTTGTCCAGTACTATCAAATAAAGCATTAATGCTATTGCCCCTTACTTGGTTAAAATAATTACTACTATCTACTTTACTAATGCTTAATGCATTTTCAAAAACGTATAAACGCTCTGGTTTTTTGTTTTTCAAAAATAAATATATGGTATCACCGCTAATTTGATTTTCCTGTGCCCATATAATTGGATTATTAAATAGTCTAAACACAGAGTCTGATCCTGAAAAAAACAAACTATCGCCAACAGCTTGTAATGAGTCGGAAAATATTTTTACGTTTTTGTACGCTTCAAAATATTTTAAAGTACTATCAACCGGTGGAGTGGGTGCATTTTTTGTAGCACCTTTTTTAATAGTAGTTTTTGCAGCTGCTGTAACTTTAACGGTGTCTTTAAGAACGCCTTTTTTAATGCTGGTGTCTACTGGCACGGGCCTAACGTTTGGAATCTTTTTTGTTTTAAGTAAGTCTATAACGCGACCCGAAAACAAAGTATCTGCGGTAATAAAAATACTATCAGCGCCTTGTTTAATAATAAGGAGTGGTATTTGCGTAGCCATAATGGTACTCCTTTTATTATTGGTTTTGATGTTATTGGCAATCATATCAAAACCTTGCTCTTTGTCTTTACTTCTATATACAGCGTTGCCTCTAAATTCACTGAGTCCATTAAGGCTGTCAATGGCAATTTCGTCGGCAGTAATACTAAATGTAGAATCCTCTATAATAGAGCGCTTGTAGAGGTTGGCAATTTTCTTTTTGATATCATAAAAGCCTTCACGCGTTTTAATGGTAAGGCCTTTTTTATCTTTAATAACGGTAGGGCTTATAAAGGTAGAAACCTCCGTACTCGTATTGTATTGAAGGCTATCCGTTTTTATGGTGCCATCCGGTTGTACGAGTAATACATTTTTGTAGAAGTAAATGTCTTTGGTGTCCCCATAGTAATTTCCTTCGGTACTGGTAAGGGTTGTTTTTTTATTGACCACTTTGCCCCCGTATAAGTATGTGCCTAGTTTTAAATTAACGTCGTAGGTTAGGTTTTCGGTAGTGAGGGTACTTTTTTTATCTGTTAACCTTACTTTTTTGGTAAGCAACGCTTTTTTATCGATACCCATATACCTTAAATACTGCGCATAAATATGTACACTATCTGAATCATTGATATGAACATTGCCAAATGATTCAAGTGTATTAGCAACCGGGTTAATGATGGCGCTATCTGCGTAAAATAGAGTTTTACCTTGTCTTACTTTAACATGACCCGCATAGGAAACCAGTTGATTAGAATCCGTTTTTTGTAGGTACTGTTTATCGGCTGCTAAAATGTATAAAAAGTTTTCTTGCGTAATAACCTTGGACTTAACCGTGTCTTTTTGATTATTTATTTCTTTAGGCTTGCCGGGTTGGGCATGCGTGGCAATGGCAAGCAGCACAAGGCAAATGGAAAAGTATCGTTTAAGCACGGCAGCCATTATTGTTTGTTGGAACTAGCAGTGTCTACAATAGGCGCTAGCAGTGGACCGCTTTTTTCTTGTTTTCCAAAAACAGAAAACTGAACATATCTTTTTGGATGCACACGTAGGTCATCAATTAAAATATTAGCGCTCTTTAAACTATTGTTTAAATTATTGTGGAGTGTTTTATCGTTGATGAGTTTTCCT
>CANEWV010000288.1 GCA_947442905.1 Chitinophagaceae bacterium
TCCGTTCTTATAATTTCTCTTTCACCGAGCCTTGGTTTGGTGGTAAAAAAAGAAACGCTTTAACGGTCAGTGTATTCAATACAAAATTTGGACAAACCATTGATCCGCTCACAGGTATGTTTGATCCAAATGCAGGAGACTCTAAATACATCTCTACTACTGGTGCCACAGTTAGTTTGGCAAAACAATTAAAATGGCCCGACGACTTTTTCTCTCTTTCTGTTGGGTTAAACTATACGCGTTATAAGCTTAGTGATTATGCAATTGATCCAAGAAACCTTCCTGGATTTGATAATGGTGTTGTAAATAATGTAAACCTTAAAATTGCTTTGCAGCGTTCTTCAATTGATCAGCCATTGTATCCAAAAAGTGGATCCACATTTTTATTTAGCGTTCAGGCTACACCACCTTATTCTTTAGTCAATAAAAATCTCCAAACAAGTGCCAATCCATACAAGTGGATTGAATACCATAAGTGGCGTATGAACGGAGAGTGGTTTGTGCCAATTGGTAAACCACATGGTGAAGACCGCAACAAACAGTTTGTGATCAGAGCAGCTGCAAAATTTGGTTTCTTAGGAAGGTATAATACTGAATTGGGCATGTCTCCATTTGAAAGATTCCAGGTGGGTGACGCCGGTTTAAGTAATCAGTTTGCACTTTTAGGATTTGACATCATTGCGCATAGAGGGTATCCTGTATACGAAAATTCAAATCCAAAAATCAATCCGGATCAACAAAGAGCGAGTCAATACTTTACCATATTTAATAAGTACAGTATGGAACTTAGATACCCACTTAGCTTAAATCCGAGTAGCACCATTTACGCCCTAGGTTTTTATGAAGCAGCAAATGGTTGGTATACCTTTAAGGATTACAATCCATTTAAATTGCGTAGATCTGTTGGTTTAGGTATGCGTTTCTTCTTACCAATGTTTGGACTTTTAGGATTTGATTATGGTGTTGGTCTCGATAGATTTACGCCTAATGGATCTATGAAGGATGCGGCTAGATTTACCTTTATGTTAGGTTTTGAACCAGAATAATATTTAAATTAGAAGTATGAAAAAGTTATTATTTATTGCTTTATTGATAATGGGTACTGTTGTTGGGGCTAATAGTCAACAGCGTTATGCCGTTATTGATACCAAGTACATACTTGAACGTATTCCAGCATATAAAGAAGCCGATGCCAAGTTAAAACTAGTGGGAGAGCAGTGGCAAAAAGAAATTGATGATTTACAAGTACAGCTCGATAAAATGTACAAAAACTATGAGTCTGAGCAGTTTATGCTAACAGAAGCACTTAAAAAGAAGCGGGAAGATGAGCTTTTTGAAAAGGAAAAGCAGGTTCGTGACCTTCAAAAAAAGCGTTTTGGCTACGAAGGTGACCTGTTTAAAGAGCGTCAACGCCTTATAAAGCCAGTTCAGGACAAAGTGTACGATGCCATCCAAAAAATTGCTACCAGTCGTTCTTATGACTTCGTACTCGATAAAAGTGAAGGAATAACCATTATATTTGCCGACCCGAAACTTGACAAAAGCGATGATGTGCTTAAAGAGTTAGGGATAAAATAAAAGTTTAAATAAACAGTTATAACAAAAATTCAAACACTCTCTACAATGAAGAAATTATTATTTGTTTGTGTGGTTTTAGCAGCCAGCCTACTATTCTCAAATAGCACAAACGCGCAGGTTAAAATTGGTTACTTTGATGAGCAAAGCTTATTGAGCCTGTTTCCAGATATTCAAAAAGTGGATACGATCATTAACAATTTTGTTAAAGATTCTTTGAATCCTGAGTATGCTTACACGGTGCAAGATTACCAACGTAGAGATAGTCTTTTCAAAAAAGATTCTGCTACAATGCCTGCTAAAGCTAGAGAATTGGCTTTATCTGATTTAAACCGTTTAGGTTACAAATTAGCGAACTGGCAGCAGTATGCACAAGAAATGCAAAATGGTAAAATGGAGCAATCACTTTTACCGTACAGACAAAAAATGTTAGCTGCTTTTCAACAAATCGTTACTGAACAAAAGTATACGCTTGTGTTAAAGACAGAAACATTGTCTCCATACATGGAACCTAATATTTTAGATAACCTAACCATCCGTGTAGCAATGAAATTAAACCTTCCATTACCACAACAAATTATGGATGCTTGGAAACAAGCGGGTGGAGCGGTTAGTGCGCCTGCTAAAACAGCAGCACCTGCTAAAAAAGGATAATCTAGTTTTTACAAACTATTTATACAAGAACCCTGTCTATACCAGACGGGGTTCTTATTTTTGTGTATGCAAACAAAAAAGCCAATTGGTGTATTTGATAGTGGTTATGGTGGATTAACAATTCTCAAAGAACTGCAACTTGCCCTGCCCACGCACGATTTTATGTATCTCGGTGACAATGCGCGCGCACCCTATGGCCCGAGGTCTTATGATACCGTATATCAGTACACACTTGAAGCTGTTGATTGGTTGTTTGACAAAGGTTGTGATTTGGTTATTTTGGCTTGCAATACCGCATCAGCCAAAGCCCTAAGAACCATTCAACAAAAAGATTTAGCTAGTAGAGGTAGTCATAAAAGGGTACTTGGCGTGATTAGACCTACCACCGAAGTTGTGGGTCAATTTTCAAGCTCAAAACAGGTAGGCATTGTGGGCACCAAGGGTACTGTAGAAAGTGAAAGTTACCCCACAGAGATTGCTAAATTTTTTCCAGACGTAAAAGTATTCCAGCATGCCTGCCCTATGTGGGTGCCACTGATCGAAAATAGGGCCTACAACACCCCAGGAGCCCGTTATTTTATAGAACAGGATCTTGAAAGCCTGTTTGCTCAATCTGCTAAAATTGACACTTTATTACTTGGCTGTACGCATTATCCATTGTTATTAGAAACCATTGAATCACTCGTGCCTAATGGCGTTAAAGTGCTAACACAAGGCGCTATTGTAGCTGCAAGCCTAGTGAATTATTTAAAAAGGCATGCTGATATGGATGCAAGTATTACAAAGAATAACGACTGTGTTTTTTATACCACCGATGCTACACTTGATTTTGACGCCCATGCAGCCGACTTTTTGGGCTACTCGGTGGAATCTTTGCCCGCAATGCTTTAAAAATTGACTTTTTTGAGGCTGATTATCAATCAGTTAAAAAAAATCTTTCTTCCTTTTTTAACTTACACCTACTTTTCCTTACTTTTGCCGTCCTTTCACAATTCAGCAGCATGGTGACTGCCGTATATGAAACGAAACAAGATTAAAGGGTTAGTTAAAAAACGCAAGTTATGAAACGTACATTTCAACCGCATAAGCGCCGCCGTAAAACAGTTCACGGATTTCGTAAAAGAATGGAATCTGCTAATGGACGTAAAGTTTTGGCAAGCCGTCGTAAAAAAGGCCGCAAGAAACTAA
>CANEWV010000289.1 GCA_947442905.1 Chitinophagaceae bacterium
ATTTTCTCTATTATTGGCTCCCTTTAAATACAACTTATCGTAGTAGGTTAGTAAAACACTAAAGCTACTAATAACATCGTCTTCAATTAAAAAATTGATCGCCGTTTTTGTCTCTAAGCCTCCCAATCTTTTTTTAATGCGAAGTATCGCGGTCATCAATTTATCTTTTTCAAATTTACCATATCCACTAACAATAAATTGAAGGCGCTGAGAAAAAGGAATATCTAAAAAGTAAACTTTGCTCTTTCGCATTTGCTCAAATAATGGTGCAGGAATATTGACAAGGCCTATACGCCTGCTTTCATCTTCTACCCAAACATAAGCATGCTCAGTATGTATTTTAAAAAGTAATTGTGCTAATATATTTTCGAACTGTTCTTGCGAAGGTTGCATGGGTTGACCCAAATTTCCAAACGCAGAACCTTTATGGTGTGCTAGCCCTTCTAAATCAATAATGGGCTCTTTTAATGCTTGAAGCGCATGCAAGGTTTCTGTTTTACCAGATCCCGTAAATCCACCCAACACTTTACATTGATACGGTATAGTAAACTGAGCTAGCACCCAGTTCCGATAGGCTTTATAGCCGCCAGCTAAGGTATATACGGTATAGCCGTATAAATCTAAAAGCCAGGCTACACCTGCGCTGCGCATCCCACCGCGCCAACAGTGCACAAGTAACAGTTTATTGTTTGGGTCAGGGCTAGCAGCAAGTAGCGCCTCTACTTCACTTACCATCGCAGCCATTTTTACGCCAAAATAGTTAAGCCCTAATTTGATGGCAGGCTGTTTACCTTGTTGTTTATATGCGGTACCCACAACTTTTCGTTCTTCATCAGAAAATAGGGGTAAAGAATATGCGTTTTTCATGTGGGCATGCGCATACTCCAATGGGCTTCGTACATCCAGTATTGGATACTGCTCCATCATGGAAACAAATTCTGTTATAGATATACGTTTTACAGCCATCCTTACAAATATAAAGAAACGCCGCTAGATAGCTTTTTTTCTATTCACTAAATAAACACCCGAAAAAATAAGGACGGCTGCTGCTCCTTTGATGATTGTAAAATGTTCATCAGCAAAAACCATTGCAATAATTGTTGCAAAAACAGGTTGGGTGTATATGTATGCCCCCGTTACGGATGGGCCTAATTCAGATAACCCATATACCGTAAATAAATAGGATAAAAAAGTAACCAGGAGTACCACAAATGCAAGTGCTAACCATTGTGGCGGTCCAAACATAGACCAATCGGTAGCTACAAAATCAGGTAGGGCAATGGGCAAAATAAAAATAGTACCAAATGTAAATACCCAACGCAACACATGAAGTGCATTGTACTTTTCCATCAGGGGTTTTACAAGCACCATGTAAAAAGCATAGGAAATTGCATTTACAAGTATAAACAAATCTCCAAGCAAACTACTGCTATTACTAGATTGTACGTCTTTTACAAGTACGAGTAAACTAGCGCCGCCAATACCAAGCGCTAGTCCAAAAAATTTATTGATGCTAAATTTTTCATGGAGCAACCAAATAGCAATGATGGTAATAAATATGGGTGTAGCTAATGAAAGCAGTGAACTATGAATGGCAGATGTTAATGCCAGTCCTTTGACAAACATAATTTGATTGATGGCAACACCCGTTATACCACAAAGTATAAATAAAGGAATATCTTTTTTATCAATAGAAACTTTAGAAGGTTTAAATAACAATAGAGACCAAAATAATACAAGGCTCACCACAACGCGAACCACATTTAATGAATAGGGTGCTAAATATTGTGGTGTAATTGTTTTAATAACCGCATAGCCAGCACCAAAAATTAAATTGGCAATTAATACTGCAATATGTGCCTTTGTCTTTGAATTCATGAAGCAAATATAAAGCAATGCTTGTCTGCTTTTTCATTTAGAGTAACAACGTCAAATGTAGACTGATCCATCATTACAGCCATTTGCTGATTAGCAAGAGAAGTGGCCAAATATTCCTGTTCTGTTTGACCAGGCGTAGGCACCAATATCATTTTTTTATGCAGCGGTAACAGTTCCATAAGTGTAGAATAACCACTGCGGCACACCACAAACTCAGATTGTAAAATAATGTCTAGTAAATCTTGGCCACATGCATAACGAAGCTTGGTCAATGAATCTTTTATTTCATAATGATTGGGTAAATCGGAAGGCCTACCTTCTATCAGTATAGAAGCTGATTGTAATTGGTGCGCCTCTGATTC
The DNA here is from genome assembly GCA_947442905.1 of Chitinophagaceae bacterium. Next base: position 2,241 of record CANEWV010000289.1, read on the forward strand.
AATTATATGTTGCAACATACTTCTTTGAGGCTCGGGACCTGATAACAAAAAACAGTACTTGTATTTTATGGGAAGCGCAGTAGTGGATGCGTTTTGTAAAATACTAAATTGACTGAGTGGCCCAATATAGGTAACGGGTATATTGGGCATAATAGCAGGGTGAGACAAATCAACTGCAAAGCCAGGGTAACCTAGCATATCAGGAATCCAGCACTCAGAAAATTTATGAATAAAATAGTACTGTACTTTTTGAATGGCTCTTTCTGCCCATGTAAAAGGTGCTTTAACAACCAGCTGATGGGTTATAAAAGTAGTTTTTAAACGAGCATGAAATAGCCCATACCTATTATCTGAAATGACATGATCAAAGGCATCCGCATTTGTCTGCAGCCACCAGTGCTCTTTATAAATTGCCAATGCCATTTTAGGTAACTGAAAAAATAAAGCAAACGGAAGCCACCAAGCTTTTTTACTATACCTGATATTGTATTTAGGGATTGATACATACCTCGTAGTAGGAAAATAATATTGTAATAATTTTTTTTGTGCGCCATCTGCAGCGATGGTAACGGAGTGTCCCTTTTCTATGAAATCGTGGATAATAGGTACGCACCTAGAAGCATGTCCAAGCCCCCAATCGAGTGGGGCAACTAAAATACGTTGTATGGAAGCCTCTGTTTTAATAGTAAATGGGTGATTTTTTACGTAATTTAGTATTCAATTATGAAACACAGTCTTCTTAAAATTATTATCATCACGCTTATGATTGCTGTTTCGGCATCTGCCTGCAGCGTATTCAAGCCAGGCTACCAAAGAAAAGGTGGCTGCGGCTGCGCAAAAGATGTTAGATAATGCTACCAGAATTTAACGTACAGGGCACTTAGCAACATGAGTATGATTACAATCAGTACGAGCGTTGATTTGCTTACCTTAAACATACTTGCATCAATTTCGAATGCTTTAGGATTCACTTTAGGTCCTGCCATACTTACAATGACCATTATTATTATGGTAAGCACAAACGACCAACCCATATTTATTAAAAACGGAATTTCGAAAGCGCCGCTTTTATTGAGGTATGCCGTGTACATGATATTATCGGTTCCAAACAGAGGAATAGCATAGCTATTAAAAAATATAGCTAATAAAAACCCAGTGATCAA
>CANEWV010000290.1 GCA_947442905.1 Chitinophagaceae bacterium
CCAATGGTTGCTCAACCAAACAACGTTAAAGACTTTTTCCAAACTGGATTAAACCTTAATAACTCCGTTGCATTTACATCAGGTGGTGAGTCTCATAATTTTAGATTAACCTATGGAAATCAACAAAGAACACTTGTGATCCCAAATGCAAATAGAGATCAACATCAAATTTCTTTAAACGGTTCTTTTGATGTTGGTAAAAAAATGACAATCTCTACAGATGTTACTTATACCACTTATGGTACAAAAGGTGCACCTGCCGAAGGGTATGATTTATCTGGTTTAAATATTACGCAAAATTTTAACCAGTGGTTCCAAAGACAATTGGATATGAATCGTATGAAGCAGTATCGTGAAGCTGATGGAAGTTTAAACTCATGGAACATTGGTGATCCAAATGCAACATCAGATTTTTCTTCTTATGGTGTTCCTCAATATTGGGATAACCCTTATTTTGTTGTGAAAGAAAACTACACAACACAAAAGCAAAATAGACTTGTAGGAAATATTGGTTTTACTTATAAGTTCAATAATCATTTGAGTCTTCAATCAAATGCAAGAATGAACTCTTACTACAATGAGAATGATGGTAGAATGGCTACAGGTTCTTTAACCTTACCTTACTACAGACAATCTCAAAACCAATACAAGGAAATGAACTATGAAGCCAATTTAATTTATAAAAATAAATTTGGTGCGTTTTCTGTTGACGGTTTAGCGGGTGGTAACATCAGAAGAAATAACTACAGTCAAATGTCATTAGCTACAGAGGGTGGATTAAGCTCTCCTAACTATTTTGACATTGCTGCATCTGTTTCTCGTCCATCTTATTCTAGAGGTTATGAGAAAAAAATTGTTAACTCATTTTATGGTAAAGCTTCTGTTGGATACAAAGATTTCATATTTGTGGATGCAACCCTTCGTAACGACTGGTCATCTGCATTACCAGAAGCAAACAACTCATACCTATATCCTTCTGTAAGTACAAGTTTTATCTTTACAGAATTCTTGAAAACAAGCTGGTTGAGCTATGGTAAATTACGTGCCTCTTATGCGAGCGTTGGTTCTGATTTAGGTGCACACTCTTTAGATTTAGCAATCAACAATGGTTCTTTTTACGGTAGCAATGCTTCTGTATCAATTGGTAACCAATTTAAAGGTGGTGGTATCCGCCCAGCTTTAACAAAAGCATACGAATTAGGTATCGAATTAAAACTATTCAAGAAAATTGGATTTGATGCAACTGTGTATCAAAACAACAATACCGATCAGATTCTTGGTGTAGACGTATCTCCAGCAAGTGGTTTCTCAACTGCTCAGATCAATGCTGGTAATATTGTGAGCCAAGGTATTGAGCTTTCATTAAATGGTAAGCCAATCGAAACCAAAAATTTTGTTTGGGAAACAAGCATCAACTGGGCTAAAAACCGTAATGAAATTAAAGAGTTAGCTCCTGGTATTAATACCTATTTATATGCAACCAACCGTTATGATACGCGTTTAGAGCATAGAGTAGGTGGCCAATGGGGTACTTACTATGGAAGAAAGTGGAGAACAGATCCAACTTCTGGTAAAACTTTAATTGATGCAACTGGTCAACCATTATACGATATCAATAAAGAAATCGGTACTGTATTACCTAAATTCACAGGTGGTTTATTTAACACATTCCGTTATAAGAATTTTGATTTAGCGTTTTCTATCGATTTCCAAAGCGGTGGATTATTCTACTCTGAAACAAGAAACTTTAATTCAGGAACTGGTTTATCTCAAGAAACTGTGGGTGTAAACGATAAAGGTAACGACTGGAGAGATTATCCAGGTACTTACTCAACTACTACTGGTAATGCTGGTAATGGTGGTATTCGTATCCCAGGTGTTTTTGCAAACGGTGCTTTAGTTGGTAAAGAAAACAACAGATATATTTCTGCTCGTGCATACTGGTACACTGCGCGTCAACGTGATGCAAGCAATGTATTATTAGATGCATCATTTATCAAATTACGTGAAGTAAGATTGGGTTATAGCATTCCTGCTTCTGTATTAAAGAAAATGCCATTTGCTAAATCAGCAAACTTTGGAGTTATTTTACAAAACGCATGGTTAATTTGGGCTACAACGAAGCAATGGGGTATCGACCCATCAGAGTTAGAAGTGTTTTACAGAGAAGGTGGACAGCTTTCTTCTACACGTCAACTTGGTGTTAACTTACGTGTAACCTTCTAATACATCTTCGTAAAAAAACTTAAAAATAACAACGATGAAAAAAATATTAATTCTTATAGTTGTACTTGCAACGTTGCAGAGTTGTAATAAGTTTGGCGATACTAACGTGTCTCCAACACTTCTTACAAAAGCATCTACAAGTGCCTTATTAACCAACTCGCAACAAGCGATGAAATCTGTTATGTTCAATAACAGATTGGCAAACCTCTATGTTCAGCACTTATCGGAAGGTCCTTATCCAGGTTCTTCTTTATACAGTGATCGTAATGCTAGTTTTTCTGGCTGGTACGTTGGTCCATTGTATGATTTACAAACCATCATCAATTACAACAACACAGGTTCTCCTTCTACTATTGGAAATGGTTCTAAAGCTAACCAAATTGGTGCTGCAAGAATCCTTAAAGCATTTTACTTTTTACGTATGACAGATATTTGGGGTGATATCCCTTATTCTGATGCATTAAAAGGTAGTACTGCTTATTCTCCAAAATATGATACACAAGAATCTATCTACACAGATTTATTTAAAGAGTTAACAGAAGCTGTTGCTCAAATTAAAGAAAACGAAGCTGGTGTAGTAGGTGATGTACTATTTAATGGTGACATGGCTGCTTGGAAGCGTTTTGCAAATACCATTCGTTTAGCAATGTCTGTGCGTTTGTCAAAAGTAAACGCTGCAAAAGGTAAGACTGAATATGCTGCTGCTATTGCTGCTGGTGTAATTGGTAGCAATGCACAAAATATCATGTATAAGTTTATTGCTGGCGATCCTAACAACTACAATCCTTGGTACGATAACTACTCTGTAAGTAACCGTAACGACTATGCTATCAGCAAAACAATGACTGATTACATGGAGCCAAAAGCAGATCCACGTTTACCAGTATTTGGTGAAGTGTTAGCGAGTGGTTTAGTAAAAGGTTTACCTTATGGAAGAAACGCTGCTGTAAATATTCCTGCTGCTTATAGCCGTATTGGTGCTGCGTTTAGAGGTCAAGGTTCTCCACTTTCTGTATACAACTATGCTGAGGTGTTATTCTTGCAAGCAGAAGCTGCAAAGCTTGGTTATACAACTGGTGGCGATACTGATGCCGAAGCAAAGTACAAAGCAGCTATCAAAGCTTCTTGGGAAATGTATGGTGTATATGATGCAACTAAATACAATGCTTA
>CANEWV010000291.1 GCA_947442905.1 Chitinophagaceae bacterium
ATACTTGTAGTTACTTTATTAACGACTGCTATTTCGCATGCACAAGGGGGCAATACGCTAGTATTAAAAGTAAAAGGCAGAACCATTCAGAGCTGGATTGAAAAAGATTGTATCACATTTAGATTTAGCAACACACAGTGGATAGATGGAAAAATAAAATCTGTTTTGAAAGACTCCTTGCTTATTAATATGTACCGCGCACAGCAATCACCTACTGTGTTTGGTGGATTTAGGGTAGATACTACCTGGCTTGGTTTTTTAAAAATTAGTGTCAACGAAATATCGGGTATGCCACAGTCGCAGTATAGATCAGGTCTTTTTACCAACGGCGCACTTTTTAGGCTAGGAAGTGGCGCTTATATGTTTTTGAACATAACCAACAGTTTATTAAAAGGCATGCCATTGTTGGATGCTGCCAATAGCACCAGACTACTTGTTGCTGCTGGCTTTTATGGAATAGGAACCCTTCAAAAACAAAAACACAAAGCATATTTACCCATTGGTAAAAAATATACCATGGCTATTTATTAGCGCGCTAAAATAGCGTCTATAGCAGCTACTGCTTTTTGATTTCGCGCTTCAAAACCACCACTAATTTCGATCCAAGGTGTTTGTTGATTTATTAAAATGTCTTTGTACATCTGAAATAATTCTTGACGAGGTTTTTCGTCGGGGTATTCCCTTAGTTCATCTTTCACCCATGGTATGTCTGGCTTACAAAGCAAATACAAATCATATTGTTGCTTGTTAATTTCATCCAAAATAAAAGTAGGACAATTACCAAATACATATTCGGCCCACACTTTCATCACGTACATATCAGTATCAATGATAAGCGGTTTTACAATACCTGTTTGATCAATTTGTGTTTGTAATAAATCAACATGTTTTTTTTGTGCTTCTAACTGACCTTTTGCAATGGTCATTAAATCATCAACCGTATAAGTAGTTCCGTTTTCTAATAAATATTCCCTAGCAAACTCCGGGCACGAAAGGGTATTATAATAATCCGCTAAATACACGCAAAGTGTAGATTTACCGGTGCTTTCGGGACCTATCACCACTATTTTTTTAAGGGCTAATTTCGTATTCATACGGACTGCGCTTTTTTACGCCATTCAATGAGTCCTGCAATAGCGAGCATCAACAAAACAAAAAATTGAACACTGGTAAATACATACCCTTTCACAAAATAAAGGGGTATCGAAAAAATATTTGTGGCTATCCAATAGTACCAACTTTCTACTTTTTTCTTGGCCATTAACCACATGCCTGTGTAGGCTGCTGCACTTGATAATGCATCGGCCCAAGGTATTGCGCCTGGTGCAAAAGAAGCTTTAGAAAAATAGAGCGCAGTATAGAGTACGATAAAAAAAAATCCAAAAAATAAGAGCTGTTGTAAAAGTTCTTTGTTGTTTGAAAACTGGATCTGTATAATTGTTTGTTGCTGATCGTTTTTGCGCGTCCACAACCACCATCCATAAATACTCATAACCGTGTAATAAATATTTACACTGGCTTCACCAAGTAGGTGACCTTTAAAACTTAAGTAAACAAAAATGGTGGTATTGATAAGGCCCACAGGATACACGAGTACCTGTTCTTTTTTGCTAAACCATACACTTGCAATACCTGCAAGCACGGCAATAAATTCTAGTGCGGATGTTTGTAATAAACCATCTATGAAAGATTGGTATAAACTATCGGGGCTCATTTTATTCGGCCTCTGCAACCACTTCTTTCACTTCGGGTATCATGCGTTTCATCATACCTTCGATACCGGCTTTTAATGTTACCATCGAAGAAGGGCATCCACTACAACTACCTTGTAACATTAAGTTTACAACGCCATCATTGTAGCTTTTAAATTGTATCGCACCGCCATCCATTTCTACGGCTGGCTTCACGTAATTTTCTAATAATTCTTTTACACGCTTTACAATATCATCATCATCTGCATTAACCGTATTGGTCGCTTCTTGTTTCATTTTTGCTACCTCTTCTTCGTTCACTACAACACCGCCATTTTCTAGATACTCTTGTAAAAAAGTTTTAATGGTTGGAATAACATCCTGCCAATCGTCAGTATCTGGGGTTTTTGTAAGTGTTACAAAATTTGAAGCAATAAATACAGCTTTGATAAAAGGAAAACTAAATAACTCTTTTGCAAGCGGAGATGCGACCGCAAGTGTTTCGTCGGCAACATCTAGGCTTTTTCCTGGATACAATAATTTGTTTGCCACAAATTTCATGGTTTCCGGATTGGGGGTCATCTCGGTATAAATGCTAATGATAGAGCTTCCTGTAGTAATCATAGTATCAAATTGAATAACAAAAATAAACAAATTTATCGGGGGAGTAGCGGCCCCACGCAATTTTTCGGATATCGAAAAATGGATTTATTTTTTGTCGGCTGGTTTAGGCACAAAATCCAATACGACACCATTAATACAATAGCGGAGTCCTGTTGGTGGGGGGCCGTCTTCAAACACATGACCTAGGTGAGATTCGCACCTGCCGCACTGAACCTCTGTTCTTTTCATCCCAAGCGTATTGTCTTGTAAATAAATAATAGACGTTTTTGTAAGTGGCTCAAAAAAACTAGGCCATCCACAACCACTATCAAATTTGGTGTTGCTTTTAAAAAGCGCATTGCCACAAACGGCGCAAGAATAAGTACCTAATTCTTTAAAATCTTCAAACTTACTGGTCCAAGGTCTTTCGGTTCCTTTTTGCCTAGCTATATAAAATACCTCCGGCGATAATATTTTTTTCCAAGCATCTTCTGCCACAGCAATTTTAGTGGTATCGGTTCTAGAAAAATGCGGATTATTGTTTTTAGTCGTGTCTTCCATAATTGTCGCTTTTTGATGTAACGTAGATCCACTGCAGCTTTGCACGGTTATCAAGCATAATAAATAGAGCATTATCTTTTTCATATTCTGCCAAGATCTGGTATTTAAAGGTATAACAAAAGGGTCCTTGGTTTAGTTGTGTATTAGGCCAAATTCGTATATTTGTTGCAAGCAAGAATCCCAATCAACATGTTTAATATTATTTTATTTGGACCTCCTGGCAGTGGAAAAGGTACGCAAAGCGAGAATCTAATTGCATCTTATGGATTAAAACACCTTTCTACCGGCGATTTATTAAGAAGTGAAATTGCCAATCAGACGCCACTAGGCCTAGAAGCCAAGCGTTTTATGGATCAAGGTCAGTTGGTTCCAGATGAGGTAGTAATTGGCATGATTAGCTCGGCCCTAGATAACAATCCAGCTGCAAAGGGGTTTTTATTTGATGGATTTCCACGTACAGAGGCGCAAAGTATTGCCCTTGACAAGCTTTTAGCGCTCAAAGAAACCGAAATTAGCTTAGTGCTTGCATTAGAAGTA
>CANEWV010000292.1 GCA_947442905.1 Chitinophagaceae bacterium
AATAATTGAAAAAATACCATCTGTATTTGACACAACTTTAAAGCTTTCGCTATAATCTGTAGAGCCAGTTATCGTTCCTTTTTTAATATAGATTTGAATATAAACATTTCTATTGCCTGCTGCATTGTTGTTGGCATCTCTTGCTACTGCCTGAAACAGTATCCCATCAGGCACTACTTGACCCTGGGCCATCATGCTTTTTGAAGCAAGCAACAGAATTAAAAATATAAATGCTTTAATGATTCTATTCACAAAATTAATTTTTAATAATTTTTATAACTTCATTGATAGTAGAAGAAAATACTTTTATAAAATATATTCCTTGTGCTAAATTTCCGGTGGCGATTCTAAAACCTGCTAATAACTGTGATTGTGTGGTAGCATGCTTTTGAACCAACTGCCCTGCCCCATTAAATAACTGGATATTAAAACGCTCTTGGTTTTGAAGTTTGGTGCCAAATTTTACAACTGTATACTCGGTAGCAGGATTAGGCGCCACCAGTATGTTTAATTTAATTTCTGTTTCTTTTAACGCACAAGCGTTTAAATAAACACCTTTACCCGTAATTAAAAATTTAGCAATGCCATTGGTTACCTGAATACAAGAGTTAGAAGTAATAGCCAGGGGATTACTATAGCTATCTATTTTTAAGTTCTCGCCAAATACCCCAATAGAATAGCCTATTGAGATTTGCGATTTAGCAAACCCAAAAAGTAACATAAACGATATAGTAAGTATATACTTCAAGGCTAGTTGGCTATTTTAAATAAATACTCTGTTTTAACTGTTGCATTGTTAAGCTTTAATTTTAACTGAGCGGTATTGATAAGCATAATTTCAAAACTGCAGCTATCAATTTTACTAGTAGTGCTATACGTTATTTTTTGTCTTAATGTGTTTAATGCTGATAGTTCCCAAGTGCCTGTATTTAGTTCTGAGTCTTTGTAGACCCCATCATGCACAAACGTTTTTACAAATGTTCTTTGGTACGCCGATAATACAACGGGCGCTCCATTAACGTATGTAGAATCGAGTCTCCAACTATGCTCCAAGTTCTGATACGTGCCTGTACCAGATAACAATTGCTTTTGAAACACGATATCACTAATAACCTCTTTTTTGGCACAAGATTGAAAAACAAACAGCACTGCTAGCATGTAACCGTATTTTTTAAAGGATAGCATCTTTTCTAACATAGCGTCTTATTTAAAAAGTTTTCTAGCATAAAAGATTCCAAAATTGATGTAACTATCTTTTGCATTATTAGGACTGTTTCTAAACTGCCCTGTAATGTTTCGAGAAGTAGGATTAGAAAAATAAAGTGCGGCCGCTGGATCAGAAACACCAGATGCTAGCATTTTCGAAACATTCGGGTATGCATCCGGGCCTACGTCATCCAAATAATCAGACATACTTTTGTGGTATGAAAAGTGAACACCCACACTATTCAACTGATTAATCTGGTATTTGACTTTAAAGTTTATAAAATAACCGAGTGCCAGTAATGAGTATGGCTTTTTGGTACTATCAGCAAACTGTCCACCAGTACCAAGCGGTTGTAATTTATATTCCACCCCGTTGTAGGTACCAGATGGTGCAAACGAATTGATATCAAGCCCAACACCAATAGATGGCTTAATTTTTTTAGCCTTTGTATTTAAGCGGTTGTCTACAAAATCATAATGAATAGACGGTGATAAGCTTAACATGGATGTACTAAAACTCATGCCGCGTGCAAGCTGCTCGTTGTTACTAGACGTCCTATCAGAATTACTTAGCTTAAAACTTGAAATGATAATACCAGCACTAATGTTTGAAAACAGTGTGTAGCTTGCATGCACTCCAACCGCAATATTCATTTGATTGTTAAATAACCCAGGGCTACTAATGGTACCCGTAAATATGGCGCCACCCGTAACTAAGCCTACTTCGATTCTGCTTTTAAAAGGCGCTTCAATTTTTTGAAACGTATTTTTAATGGAATCTTTTGGTGTAGGCTTAGGTTCAGGCTTAATGCTATCTTGTGCTTTTTTGGTATTAATAGCAATAATTTCAGAGAGTAATTTTCTTGACCTGTATTCATTAAGCCACGCGTTGTACCCAACTTTAACATCCGGTACAGCCCTGCCGGTCTTATCTACAATGTTAGATAAAGTGTAGTAACCCGGTTTTTTGTTGGTATTGATTGTTTGGGTAATGGTTACCGTACTACTTTTACCATTTGGTTGAGCCGTGTAAGTTAGCGTTGTATCTACTTTTTGCAAAGTGCTATCTCCAACAAAATAAGAAAAACCTAAAATGGATTTAGATAGGTTTAACTCGTTATTACTTAGTAGCACCATGCCTTTTAATGGATCTGTAATAAGTAAGCTATCATTAATAGGTTTGTTATCCAGTGTTTGAACCGCATAAACGTGGGTTGGAGCAGCGGCAGGGGGTGTCATTAAAAACGGCTCAACCAACAACTGAGGGGCATTATAGTTGAGCACTTGATCATGAATTGTTTTGGCAATCTCTAATTTAGAACTAGATCCTAAGTAGTTATTAGCTAGGTTAAAGGTTTTGTCTGAACCGTAAATACCAAAATTGGCAGCATGCGCCACCGTATCAGTATTGTTATCAATTAAATAGTTGGAAACAAAACTATTGTTCTCTATGAGTGCCGGAAATTTGCTGTAATTATTATCAGATCTACCATATAGTATATTGGTAGAGATATTATAATTCTTAAATCCATACACAGTATTGCCAGCAAACGTATTGTTAACAATACTTAATTTGATTAAATCACTTTTTAAATCTTCAAAATATACAGGGGCGTTGTTGTTTGAGAAAAGGTTGTTTTTTACAGTAAACTCGATAGAGCCCTGATCTGCAGTAAAACTAAAGGGTGGATCTAATACCTGAATAATAGAAACCTTACCGGTATTTTCAATAAAGTTGTTGTCACTAATATTTACGCTATTTCTTTTCCATCCAAAATCAAAAAAGAGTGGCATTTGTAAGTACTTAAAAGAAGCACCTACAATGTTTACACTAGAAGAGTCTATGTTTTTAATGATTAAGCCTACACCTTCGTTTTTAGCCTTACCATAAAATTCAATATTTTGCCCCACCCCATTAATAGCTACGCCACCCTCACATACAATCACACCAGGGTCTAATAGTTCTATTTTAGCTCCGGGCTCTACTGTTAATAATCCTTTAACCGTAACCACGTCTTTTATAACATGCACACCCGCAGATATCTTAAGTGTAGCATAGTTACCCGACAAGGTATCCTGGCCAAATAACGCTAGCGGCAAACAAAATAGAATTGTGTATATTAATTTACTTTTCAAGTTCTGTAATGATTAGTTGGTTATTTTATAAACA
>CANEWV010000293.1 GCA_947442905.1 Chitinophagaceae bacterium
ACAATCATAAAAAACATTGCAACAGTGGGCGTGCTTGTATTACTGGCTGCCAATTTAATGGAAATGAACAATTTGTTTTCATTTGATATTAACACGCATGATTTAATTGTGACCCAGCGTTATGGTTTATTTTTTAACTGTATTGCTTACGGTGCAACATTTATTTATTTATTGTTAAGCGGAAGTGATATTACAGAAGTAGGTATTAATGTGGCAGAGTATTTTGCGCTCATCTTTTTTGTGCTTTGTGGCGTTGCCATTTTAAGTTCATTTAATGGACTACTCATGTTATTTATTGGCGTCGAAATTTTATCGATCCCTCTTTATATTTTAACAGGTTCTGATAAAAGAAATTTAAAAAGTAACGAAGCGTCGCTTAAGTATTTTTTAATGGGTTCTTTTTCTACGGGTGTGATGCTGATGGGTATTGCGCTTATGTATGGCGCTACTGGTAATTTTGGTATGGTACATAGTAGTAGTTTAAGAGGTGTGATTGTTGCTGCTCAACAACCTCCGTACTTACTTGTAGCAGGCGTTGTACTACTTTTTGCTTCTATGTCATTTAAAGTATCCGCTGCTCCTTTTCATTTTTGGACGCCCGATGTATATGATGGTGCACCAAGTGTGTTTACGTCGTTTATGTCTACCATTGTTAAGGCTGCAGGTATGCTTGCATTTATTCGTGTATTTGAAAACTTGTACACGGTGCTAGGTCCTACTTGGCATATCATTGTTGACTTTGCTATTGTTACAACTTTATTAATAGGAAATATTACGGCTGTGTTTCAGCAGAGCGTTAAACGTATGCTCGCGTATTCAAGTATTGCGCAGGCTGGATTTATGCTATTTGCACTCTATGCCAACAATACAGAAATTGCTAAAGAAGGTATGCTCTTGTATGCAGCTGCGTATAGCTTAGCTACGATTAGCATTTTTGCAGTGCTTATTAAATTACAGGATTATACATTAGATGGATTTAATGGCCTTGCTAAAAAAGAACCGGTACTTGCTTTTGCAGCAACGGTTTCTTTGCTATCGTTATCAGGTATTCCTTTAACGGCTGGCTTTTTTGCAAAATACTATGTACTAGCAGGTGCTATGCAAGCAGGTGGTGCTCTTTGGCTCATTATTGTAGCGGTAATTTTAGCAGCTGTAAGCGTATACTATTACTTTAGAGTCATTCAGGCCATGTATTTCAAAGAAGGCGATCCGCAAACCCTGCCTATTACAGGTGGTTTTAAAGCGGCATTAATTGCTGTGGCTGCCTTAATTGTGATACTAGGCATCTGGCCTTCTGCGCTTTTGAGCTGGCTTTACTTTTAGTATTTTACCATACTTCTTGGCCTACTACCGCTCCTCATTTTTTTGAGGCCCTCTGTTAGGGGCTGCTCAATCTGTGCTATCTTTACAGCTATAATGCTACTATTATGGCAGGAATGACTTCTTTAGACTCTTTATCACTTGCTTGGCGTACGGTACGCGCCAACAAATTGCGTACTAGTATTACCGTTGCCATTATCGCGTTTGGTATCATGGCACTGATTGGTATTATCACGGCTATTGAAGCCATGAACCAGAGTTTAAAAGAGAGCTTTTCATCGATGGGTACCAATGCCTTTAATATTAGGTATAAAAATTCGCGCGTAAGAATGGGGGGAAATAATTCTGATGTTGCTAAATCGGTACGCGGTCAAAAAGAAAAAAAATCAAATTTAGATAAGCCCATTCGTAAAGAAGATGCGGAGTTTTTTAAAAAAACCTACAGCTTTCCGGGGGCTTTTGTAAGTATTTATAGGAGGGGGCCGGGTGGTCAAGAAATTCACTACCAAGAGAAAAAAACCAATCCGCAAATTACCCTGATGGGTGGTGATGAAAATTATTTAGCGGTGAGTGGGTACACATTAATTCAGGGAAGAAATTTAAATGAGCAGGACATACAAAGTGGTCGGAACATTTGCATTTTAGGTAATGCCGTTGCGGTTACTTTATTTGGTGACAAGCCAGAAAGATGTCTAGATAAAATTGTGCGGGTAAGTGGTGCGCCATACCGTGTGGTAGGGCTATTAAAAGCAAAGGGCTCTAGTGCCATGATGCGTCAGGACGATGTAATTATAACTACGTATAATAATATTAGAAAGTATGGCAATGCGAGTAACTCTTATTTGATGGGTGTTATGGTTGCCAACGTTAAAGAAATTGATCCTGCTGCAGGTCAGGCTACGGCTTATTTTAGATCGATCCGTAAATTAATGCCTACCGAAACAGATAATTTTGTGATTGAAAAAAGTGACAAGTTTGCCGAATTATTTATTGGCTTTTTAGGCAGTATTACAGGCTCTGCGGGTGCTATTGGACTTATTACACTGATTGGCGCTGCTATTGGACTCATGAATATTATGCTAGTGGCCGTTAACGAAAGAACCAAAGAAGTGGGACTTATTAAAGCCATTGGCGGTAAAAGTAAAAATGTGCGTCAGCAGTTTTTATTTGAGAGCGTTATTATTAGTTTGCTTGGCGCTTTTTTTGGTATTTTACTAGGCGTTGGCGTTGGAAATATTTTTGCCATCTACTTAAACACAGGATTTATTATTCCATGGGGTTGGGTAATTACGGGTATTGTAATTTGTACCGCCGTGGGGCTTGGGGCTGGTATTTATCCTGCCATGAAAGCTGCTAAACTCAATCCAATTAACGCACTTCGTTACGAGTAGGCTTGTAATTTTTTAACTGCGCATTGATATAGTACACTAAATCTTCTTTGGTTAGATTGGCACGTAACCATGTGGTAGAAGGCCTATATGTTTGCATAAATGTTTGCAGCTCATCATCTTTAAATCCGGTAAGTGAAGCAACTAGTTCTGGTGTAAATCGGTAATTGATATAGGCTTCATTTTCGTTGTCCTCATAAAAAGCGAAAGCCCTTCTTTTCTTTTTTTCATTTTTAGAAAAACGGTCAATATTAAGTGAGATGCCCGCGCCCGAATTGGCTTTTGCTACTGCTGGTATCATATAATTTGCAATGCCTTGTAAAAATTCTTTACGGCGCTCGATACTATCTAACTGATATCTGTTAAGTCCTTTACTGCTTACGGTTACGTTTCCTAAATAAGCGCCGAGCGGTTTTAAAAATGCAGCAATCTGATCTGTATATTTTTCTGATGTTACTGTAAGAGTATCAAAATAATATCCAACCGCTGCAAAAGACAAAATGTCTTTTGGCTTTACTGCAATTAAAAATTTACCAGCACTACTAGTCATAACGGTTTCGCGTGTGGTTAAATTGGTAACACTCGCAAGCACGATAGGCATTTGTGTAGCACTGTCTTTTAAAAAGCCCGTTCTTTTCTCATTTTTTTGAGCAAAAGA
>CANEWV010000294.1 GCA_947442905.1 Chitinophagaceae bacterium
CCACCCTATCACATAAAATTTCGGCTTCATCCATATAGTGCGTGGTAATAACCACGGTTGTGCCACTATCTCTAATGGATCTGATAAGGTCCCATAAATTTCTGCGCGCCTGAGGATCTAAGCCTGTAGTAGGTTCGTCTAAAAAAATTAATATTGGCTTGTTAATTAAAGTTGTTGCAATTGAAAAACGTTGTTTTTGCCCACCACTCAATTCTTTAAATTTTGCTTTTGCTTTATCCCTAAGATTCACACTATCAAGTATTGCTAGGGGATCAATTTCCTCATTATAAAGTCCGGCAAATAAATCTAGTAACTCTATTAAATTAAGACCCGGATAAAAACCCGCTGTTTGTAATTGAACGCCAATGATTTTTTTTACCGCTGCAGGATCTTTTTCAATATCAATACCGTTAACGGTTACTGTACCGCTGGTTTTTTCGCGCAGGGTTTCAATAATTTCAAGTGTGGTAGATTTTCCGGCGCCATTAGGTCCTAAAAGGCCAAATATTTCACCAGGATATACTTCAAAACTGAGCCCTTTAACGGCTTCAAAATCGCCGTAGTTTTTAGTGAGGTTTTCTACTTTAATAATGGGGTCCAACATAGCTACGCTTTAAGTCAGGTAAAGATAGTGCTTAAGCGCAAGTTATTGTACCTTTGCGCACCAATTAGCGCTTATGCAATTACAATGGATCCCTGCTCAACAAGTTCAGTCTAAAGAAGCATTCTTAAAAATAGCGGCAGACAGCAATTCAACTAATACCTGCTTTTTAGTGGCAACCCCTGCCCTTATCCAGTCCGCGCTATCGGAGGTATCCAGCGCTTTTTTCGATGGAAACAAAGACATTGCCTTACAATTATTTGAGGCAGTAAAAAAAAGTGTATTTGGACTTGCCGATGCTTTATTGGTGGATCAAAAAACGGCTTGCGCTTCCCGCTTAGGCGATTTATTTACAGAAATTGAGTGGCTGCTACACGACAAGCCCGTTCGCTCTTTTCTTTATTATAAAGATCAAATTGTATGTACCGGCGCCGTTCTTGGCTCCGCCCTCCTTCACCATTTTTTATTAGAAGAGGGTATTGACAATGAATTTTTAGACATTCGCGATTGCATTGTTGCGTCCGACGAATTTGGCGGTGCAGGTGTTATAGAAGATATTTCGCTCAAAAGATTACAGCAAACGATAAACACTGACACTATAGTTGTAACGCAGGCTGGTATTGGCGCCACCGATCAAAATGAAAATGCGATGTTAACGGAGGCGGGTACTATTTGGTTGCAGCAAAGCCTTACGGGTTTATAAACCTGCCGGCGCCTCTAAAGGCTTTTGCAAAATATTTTTCCGACAAATCACTAATAGTTACGCCTTTTGATGTGGATGCGTGTACAAATTTATTGTTGCACACAAACACACCAACGTGCGTGATAACCATGGACGCTGAAACCGTATTAAAAAATACGAGGTCACCTTCCTTTAAATTTTCTACTTCTATTTTTGTGGATGCATCAAATTGCTGTTGCGAATTTCTTGGGATTTTTACATTGTATACATCACGGAGTATCACTTGCGTAAACGAAGAACAATCGATGCAAGAATCGGTACTACCGCCAAAACAATACTGAGTACCATACCATTTTTCCATTTGGCTTAAAAGAAGCGTATTGTTTAATTCGGTGGGTGCAACACCAAGTAAGTTTGCATATTTATTGGGGAGCGTAAGCGCGGCGTCAAACAATAACGTTTTGGTATTTGCCGGCGCCACAGGTGGCGCCGCAACTGTTACGCCAGCAAGCTTTACTTCTCCCGGTAAAACGGCTAAATTATCCAAAAAACCACGGGGCATAGAGGAGCTACTCCCCTGCACTTTGGTGGCGCTGGATTGGTCTTTAGAAGTGAGCTTACCCAGGGATTTACAGCCCGAAAGCATCAAAAGGCCCAAAACAGAAAATATATATACTTTATTACGCATAAATATGGAACAATTATAGGCCTAAAAACCAGTAAAATGGGCCCTTGCGCATAACTTTTTAACAATCTGTTCCACTCCCCTACAATTGTGGATAACTGCACCCCAAAAGGTTGCGTTTGAGTCAGGATATTTGGGCCATGCCAACTTTTTCACACTTACACGTTCACACCCAATATTCGTTACTTGACGGGGCGGCTTCGGTAGAAAAATTATATGATAAAGCTATCGAAAATAATATGCCGGCACTTGCCATTACGGATCATGGAAATATGTTTGGCGCATTTGAATTTGTAAGTCAGGCATGGAAAAAAACGAAGGTTGTTGGTAAAGACGAATTTGGCAAAGACATTTTGGAACCCATTGTTAAACCGGTGGTGGGTTGCGAATTTTATGTTGTAGAAGACATGCACATAAAAACCTTTACCAAAGAATTAAAAGACAAAAGATACCACCAGGTTTTACTGGCAAAAAATAAAAAGGGATACGAGAATTTAGTAAAGCTTACATCTTTAGGATTTATTGAAGGAATGTATAGCAAGTACCCGCGTATCGATAAAAAATTAATTGAACAGTACCACGAAGGTATTATTGCCACTACTTGTTGTATTGGTGCCTACGTGCCTCAAGCCATTTTAAATGAAGGCCCCGAAAAAGCAGAAAAAGAATTTAAGTGGTGGCTAGATTTATTTGGAGAAGATTATTTTATTGAAATTCAGCGCCATAATATTAAGGAGCAGGAAGTAATCAATAACACGTTATTACAGTTTTCAAAAAAATACAACGTACCTGTTATTGCTACCAATGACAGCCACTATGTAGATCAGGACGACGCCAACGCACACGATATTTTACTTTGTATCAATACCGGCGAAAAGCAAAGCACGCCTGGTTTTGATGACTTTGTAAATGATGATACGCAAATAAAAAATAGACGTTTTAAATTTCCCAACGATCAGTTTTATTTTAAAACGCAGGAGGAAATGGGTAAGCTTTTTAGCGATATCCCAGAATCACTCGACAATACCAACATGATTGTTGATCGTGTAGAAGTCCTCAATTTAAAAAAGGATATTCTTCTACCGGCCTTCCCTATTCCAAAGGAATTTCAGATACGCAAAGACGCCAACTTAAACCAGTGGGAATTCTTACAACATATAACACGTGAAGGCGCTAACATGCGCTACAACGATGTAACTCCAGAAATTCAAGAACGCATAGACTTTGAACTCTTTACCATTAAAACCATGGGCTTTGCGGGTTACTTCTTAATTGTAAGTGACTTTATTAAAGCTGGTAGACAAATGGGCGTTTTTGTGGGACCAGGCCGTGGATCGGCGGCGGGCTCTGTGGTAGCCTACTGTATTGGTATCACCAATATTGACCCTATC
>CANEWV010000295.1 GCA_947442905.1 Chitinophagaceae bacterium
ATCAGGCTATTTAAGGCTACATTTTGCCTACCTGCTATAAATTCTTTTTTATATTGCGACCTGTTCCGATATTCGCGGTCACGAACAACTGTTAGCGATGAATATTTCATTTGAGAATACCCAAAATGCATTTGCCTATAAGTCTACAAAGGCTTTAAAAAGCGCAAAGCTTCTATTTGGTTTTATGGGTTACCCAACACTTGTTCAGATGGGTACAAGATTAGTTCCTGTGCTATTAAAAGCAGGGTTACCTATTAAAGGTATTATTCGACAAACAATATTCAAGCAATTTGTTGGTGGCGAAACACTAGCAGAGACAATTCCTGTAGCTCAAATGTTAGCGGAGCATGGAGTAGATGTTATTTTAGATTATGGGGTAGAAGGAAAAGAAGGGGAAGATAATTTTGACAAAGCAACACAGGTTTTTATTGATGTGATCAATCATGCGGCTACGCAAAAAAATATTCCATTTATTAGTATCAAAGTAACGGGTCTTGCAAGTCATGAACTGTTACAAACACTTCATGAAGCGCCGCGTTTAAGAAGTGGTATTCATGACAACGAAATTGAAGAAGCGGCTTGGGACCGAGTGAGAGAGCGCATGTACGCGATTTGTGAAGCCGCTGCCGAAAAAAATATTGGTGTATTAATTGATGCCGAAGAAAGTTGGATTCAAGATCCCATCGACAGGTTAACCATGGAAATGATGGCGGTGTTTAACAAACAAAAAGCCGTTGTTTTCAATACCATTCAACTATACC
This sequence comes from Chitinophagaceae bacterium, assembly GCA_947442905.1. The sequence continues at coordinate 762 of CANEWV010000295.1, forward strand.
GTCACGACCGTTTACATTTTTTACGCATCTCGCATCAAATTGCAGAGGCGCAAGGTTTTGTTTTGGGATTAAAATTAGTGCGCGGTGCGTACATGGAAAAAGAGCGTGCAGTAGCCCTCGAAAAAAATAGACAATCTCCCATTCAAGTATCCAAAGAAGCCACTGATGCCGATTATGACGAAGCGGTTCGCTTTTGTATGGATCATATACATTCTACTGCTGTAATTATTGCATCACACAATGAGCAAAGTAATTTATTAGGCGCTAAATTATTAGATGAAATGATGCTGCCGCACAATCATCCGCATGTACATTTTTCGCAACTATATGGCATGAGCGATACCATCACGTTTAACCTTGCTAAAGAAGGCTTTAACGTTAGTAAGTACCTTCCTTTTGGTCCTATACAAGATGTTATTCCTTACCTCATGCGTAGGGCGCAAGAAAATACGAGTGTAAGTGGTCAAACCGGCCGTGAATTATTGCAATTAAAGCGTGAGTTAGCAAGGCGTAAATCCATGTAAACACTGCGGTGTAGCCGCTTTTGTCTATAATTCACAGATTCTCCCCAAATTCTATTTTGGTTGTAAACATCCCCGTTGATGGCGTAATTTGCAGCCATGCAGCAATACTTACAATTACTTCAACATATTTTAGATAACGGCACCGAAAAAACGGATAGAACGGGCACTGGAACCAAGAGTTGCTTTGGATACCAAATGCGCTTTGATTTACAAAAAGGTTTCCCAATGGTTACCACAAAAAAGCTGCACGTAAAAAGTATTTTTTATGAGTTGCTTTGGTTTTTAAAAGGTGAAACAAATATCAAGTACTTAAAAGAAAATGGTGTTTCTATCTGGGACGAATGGGCCAACGAAGCAGGTGAACTAGGGCCCGTTTATGGTGAGCAGTGGCGCAGTTGGAAAGGAGCAGATGGTGTGGTAGTAGATCAGATCACACAGCTTATTGATCAAATTAAAAAAACACCAGATAGCAGACGACTTATTGTAAGTGCTTGGAATGTTGCAGAGCTTCCAGAAATGGCGCTCATGCCTTGTCATACACTATTTCAATTTTATGTAGCAGATGGTAAATTAAGTTGTCAATTGTATCAGCGCAGTGCCGATGTGTTTTTAGGGGTGCCTTTTAATATTGCATCTTACGCCTTGTTAACAATGATGATAGCGCAGGTTTGTGATTTAGAATGCGGCGATTTTGTACATAGTTTTGGCGACGTGCATTTGTACAACAATCATATGGAGCAGGCAAAATTGCAACTCAGCAGAACAAGTTTTGAACTGCCAACTTTAAAAATCAATCCGGCTATAAAAGATATTTTTGGGTTTGATTTTTCAGATTTTACCATAGAAAATTATCAGTGCCATCCGGGTATTAAGGCGCCGGTTGCGATATAGTGTAGCGATAAAATATTTATTTACTTTTTAACAACTACTATGATTGTTTCTTTAATTGTTGCGGCCGGCACTAACAATGCCATTGGAAAAGACAATCAGTTGTTGTGGCACTTACCCAAAGACCTTCAGTTTTTCAAGCAAACAACCTGGGCCATGCCTGTGGTGATGGGTCGGAAAACCTTTGAATCCCTTGGTGGAAAGCCCCTCAATGGAAGGGTAAATATTATTATCACCAGACAAAAAGATTGGTCGCATGAGGGCGTTGTTGTAGTTCATTCTTTAGCTGATGCACTATTTTTTGCAAAAGAATCTGATTATAAAGAAGTGTTTATTGCAGGTGGTGGCGAAATATATGCGCAGGCAATGTCTCAGGCAAATAAGATATACATGACAAGGGTTGATACGGTTATTGAGGGTGATACTTTTTTTCCTGACATAGACAATTCGGACTTTGCTTTATCAAATGAAGTATCACATGCGCCGCATGAAAAACATGCATATGGTTTTTCTTTTCAAACCTGGCTTCGCAAATAAAAACGCACTATTGTATTTATGTATGGACACTTTACGTTAGCACTAAAATATCTACGCTATTTATGTACAGCGGCTAACGGAAAAGGACATGGCGTGCATTCTCCATTTGTTTTTGAATTTATTACGCGGGTGTTAAATGACCGTAAAAACTTTTATGCTTTTGATGCCATCGAAAAAATTAGAAGTCAGTTGCTGTCTAATCATAATATTATTGAAATTCAAGATTTTGGCGCAGGTTCTCGCGTTGCAAAAACCAATACCAGAAAAATAAGTGAAGTTGCAAAAGGGTCTTTAAAGCCCGCTAAATACAGTCAGCTTTTGTTTAGAATGATTGATTTTTATGCGCCAAAGCAAATTATTGAACTGGGCACTTCGCTGGGTATTACAACCGCTTATTTAGCATCAGCCAACCTGGCAGCCAAAGTAACTACTTTTGAAGGGTCTTCCACCATCGCTGCGATAGCAGGGCAGAATCACCAATCTTTGTGCCTTACAAATATTACTTTGCTCGAGGGTAACTTTGATGAAGAGCTGCCCAAATGGCTCGGTCACAACAAAAGTATCGACTTTGCCTTTATAGATGGTAATCATGCCTTTAAGCCTACCATGGCTTATTTTGAGGCCCTTTTAGAAGTGGTTC
>CANEWV010000296.1 GCA_947442905.1 Chitinophagaceae bacterium
CAATGAACAGTTTGAACTGCTCATCGCTAAGGAAGATAAGCTGGAAATTAAAGAGTTTCTAGATGATCAAAATATTAGCGATGTGGCGGAGCTTATCAATGAATATCCTGAGTACGAAGCCCAAATTATTGCAAACATGGCCATTCATAGGGCGGCTAGTGTATTCAAAATTTTAGATATTGCCCAGCAAAAAGACATTGTAAAAGAACTGCCTTCTTCAAAAACTGCCGAGTTACTAAATGAGCTCCCCGCCGATGACCGTACCGACTTTTTGGAGGAACTTCCTAAAGCGGCCATTCGTGATTTAATTAAATTACTCGACCCCGAAGAAAGAAAAATTACCCTCGCCATGCTTGGGTACCCCGAGGATAGTGTGGGCCGTTTAATGACCCCCGACTATGTATATGTATTCGCTTACAATACCGTTACTGAAGTTTTTGATACCATCCGAAAGTTTGGAAAAAATTCTGAAACCATCGATGTTATTTATATCATTGATCAAAATGGCGAACTGGTGGATGACATCAGAATTAGAGACGTTATTTTAGCGGCACCCAATAAAAGAATGGATGAAATTATTGATGGTCGCATTGTTTCCTTAAATGTACATGACGATCAGGAATACGCCAACCAAGTGTTTAAAATGAACAACCGCGTGGCACTTCCGGTGGTGGATGATAATAATATTTTACTAGGTATTGTAACCATCGATGATATGCTTTGGGTAGCCAACGAAGAGTTCAGCGAAGACATGCAAAAAATGGGTGGTACCGAAGCCTTAAATGAACCTTATTTAGATATCCCTTTACTAAAACTCTTCAAAAAAAGAGTGGGCTGGTTGGTGGTATTATTTATTGGTGAAATGCTTACAGCAACAGCTATGGGTTATTTCCAAGATGAAATTGCAAAAGCCATTGTGCTTGCATTATTTGTACCACTTATTATTTCTAGTGGTGGCAATAGTGGATCACAAGCTTCTACCCTTATTATTCAGGCTATGGCCGTTGGTGAAATTACCATTACCGATTGGTGGCGCGTGCTACGCCGAGAAATTACCAGCGGCATGTTACTGGGCACTGTACTTGGTATCATTGGTTTTATACGCGTAGGTGTATGGCATTCTATCTTCCCCAATATTTATGGTGAACACTGGATGATGATTGGATTTACCGTTGGATTTTCATTAATCGGCGTTGTGTTATGGGGTACCTTATCAGGCTCTATGCTACCCATCTTTTTAAAGCGTTTAGGATTTGACCCAGCCGTTTCTTCGGCACCATTTGTTGCTACACTTGTAGATGTAACTGGGCTCATTATCTATTTTAGCTTTGCCTATTTATTCCTCCAAGGACTACTTTTATAAAGACTTAGAATTTAAGTCCAATACCAAGTTGTAACGAAGCCGTTTTCCATGTTTCCATGTCATCAATGGCATTAATATTTTGCAAGCCCGCTAAGTATCTTCCATAGATTCTGAAAGAACTCAAATTTAATTGCGCACCCACTACTGCAGATATATCGCCTGACTTAAACGCATTTTGCGCGTTGTTTAAAACATTTTTATCTTGACCAATAAGTATGCCATATTGAGGGCCTGCATTAAATGTAATAAGCTTGCCTAAATTAAGGCGGAGTAAAATAGGGATACTTAAATAGTTGAGTCTTGTATAGGCGTTGTCAATTAAAAAAGATTGGCTAAATCTAGTATTGTATAATGTAGAAAAACTAGAACGTTTAGTCATGGTTTGACTATACAATAGCTCTGGTTGAATACCAATAAATTTATTGATGTCAATTTCTGCAAAAGCGCCAGCCATATAGCCCATATCAAAAACATCATTAAAAGATTGGCCATTCACTTTGTTTAAATTTAAACCACCTTTTACACCAAGTCTAAATCCACCTTGAGCAACTGCTTGCATTGATAAAAAAACAACAAATCCAAATAAAATAAACGTCTTTTTCATAATCGAAAGTTTTATTACAGTAAGTTCTTGTATTTAAAACGAAAAAAATACCAACCTATTGTTAAATGGCTGAACTATAACATATCTAAACGAATTCTATAACCGTGATTTCTGGAAGTATACCTACCCTACCTGGATAACCAATAAATCCATACCCTCTATTCACGTAAAGTTTTTGTGCCCCTTGCTCATACAAACCCGCCCACTGTTTATACATCCACTGCACAGGACTCCATTTAAAATAAGGATTTTCGAGACCAAACTGCATACCATGGGTATGGCCAGAAAGCATCAAATCAATACTGCTATATTCAGGTAACACTTGTGCATCCCAGTGGCTAGGGTCGTGACTTAATAAAATTTTAAACTTAATATCCTCGGTACCTACATGCGCAAGATCCATTTTCCCATACTTCGGAAACCTTGCTTTCGAACCCCAATTTTCGATGCCTAATAAAGCAATTTTTTCATCCCCTTTTTCTAACACCACGTGCTCGTTCATTAATAATCGCCAACCCATATTAGCATGCACTTTTTTAAGCGCTTCTAAATTATCTATTTTTTCCTGTGGAGTTGGCCACTGCACGTAATCACCATAATCGTGATTACCCAGTGTAGAATATACGCCTAATGGTGCGGTTATCCGGCCAAATGAATTTTGATAAGGTTCCATTTCTGTTGCCCTATCGTTTACTAAATCACCAGTAAATACAATGAGATCGGCCTTTTGTTTTAATATTAAATCGATACCCTTATTAACTGCCTCGATGTCCTGAAAACTTCCACTATGAATATCACTTATGTGCACCATGCGCATCCCTCTAAACGCCTCTGGTAAATTTTTAAACTGAAGTTTAATATTTTTAACTTGATACTTGTATTTATTACTAAACCCAAATAGTAAAGTTCCAAATAAAGTACCACCAAGTCCAAGTCCTAACCAACTTAAAAAAGTAGATCTTGGAATGCCCTGCCCCTCTGGACCCATATATTGTGCGCCTGATAATGGAAAAATTTTATTCATGAGCACAAGTGCGCCCCGCCTAATATCATCTGCTACAAAAAATAGAGAGCCAATTAATTTTGCTAAAAAAAGTCCTATCAAAATGGCAAAAACATAATTTCGAAAAATTTTAGAGGTTTGCAAAAATTGGAGGTAAGGAAAAGATAGCATGGTAACAATGGTAAAAAAAGAAACCACCCAATAGGTAATAAAAATGGCCTGACGCCCCCTTTCGGACCCCTGCTGGCTTACTGTTTTTAAGGCCTGAAAAACGTATAAATCCAGTAAAAAAATGACAAGAGCGATGATCCACCAGCTTGTTGCACTGCGCATAGGTTTGGGTTTTTTGAGTGATTTTATGCCGAAA
>CANEWV010000297.1 GCA_947442905.1 Chitinophagaceae bacterium
ACGCTCGGAAGGTATTGATCCGGCGCATTACGATATCAGATTTGTTAAGCCACTAGACGAAGCTTTACTACACGAAGTATTTAGCAACCACACTAAAATTGTTACTGTCGAAGACGGAACAGTTGTAGGTGGTTTTGGTTCTGCAATACTAGAATTCATGAATGCGAATAGCTACAAAGCGGATGTTACTATTTTAGGTATTCCGGATAGACTTGTAGAACACGGTACACTTAAAGAATTACATAGCGAATGTGCCTATGATGCAGCAGGTATCGAAGCAGCTGTTAAAGCAATCATTAAAACGGAAGCGCTACAAACTGTATAATAATTATTCCATTTCTAATGGAACATCATTATCGGTAAAACTACTTGGAAGGTCTTCATCTGTAAGACCTTCTTCTTTTAGTTCCGCTTCGCGGTTGTCATTCCACTCAATAATAAAGTTGTTCATACCCTCTCCCACAAGGAGTTTCATGTATTTCTGCTGGGTTAATTCGAGGGTTGATAAAAAGAGGAATAAGGCGTGAACACGGTCGTTACAAATTTCAAATACTTTTTCAAAAGCAACTGTTTTTTCACCGCGCACAAAATCCAACATATAATCTCTACTGCCTTCCATGGTGTAATTGTAACGCACCACGGTATGTACTGGTTTGTTTTGACGGTCATGCACACGCTGCATCACTTTTTCAAAAGCTTTCATCAGCTTGAACATGGTGATGTTCTGAATTTCAGTTCCTTCAGAGGCGTCTTCTCCAATTGAAATAAGTTCCTTTTGAAGATTACCACGTTTCACCATCAGCATACGCACGGCTTCCATGTCAGCCATTTGAGCAGAAGCTTCTTTGAAGCGCTTGTATTCTAATATTTTATCGATCAGTTCTTGGCGTGGATCAATTTCATTTCCAGCAGCATCTATTTCTTTACGAGGTAGAAGTAATCTAGCCTTAATGCGCATTAGGGTAGAAACAAATAAAATAAACTCACTTGAGAGTTCAATGTTTAGCTTCTCCCCTTGATGAATAAACTCCAAGAAGTCTTTAATGATTCTTGTAATGGGGATATTGTAAATATCCAGCTCGTCTCTTTCTATAAAAAACAACAATAGGTCAAAAGGACCTTCAAACTGATCTAACTTAATTTGATAATTGGGAACATTCACAGCTTCACACTTTTGCTACAAAGAAAACCCCTTCGGGCCTCAAATGCGCAGATTGAGGTCAAAATTTATCCACTTTAGTGCCTTTTGGGGCTATAATTTGTTAGAAAAGGGGCTGTTATTAGGTTCTAAATCGGGAACTTCGCCAAAATTCAATGCCGTGAGGGAAAAGCTGATTAACTGGGTGCTATTTATTGTTTTGTCGATCATTTGGGGGAGTTCCTTTATGCTTATGAAAGTAGGCATGAAAGAAGGCGGAACTTTTACATTAAGCCCCTACCAGGTAGCTTCTCTGCGCATGATTTTTTCAGGTCTGGCCCTTTTGCCATTTTGCTATTCGGCACTCAAGGAAATTCCCAAAAACAAACTTTTTGTGGTGGTACTTTCTGGTGTGATGGGAAGTTTTATCCCAGCCTATTTGTTTTGCATTGCAGAAACAAAAATCGATAGCGCACTTGCAGGCATTTTAAATGCACTCACGCCACTATTTACCATCATTGTAGGTATTGCATTTTTTAATTTAAAATCAAGCAAGCAAAAAATTATTGGCATACTACTTGGCTTTGCAGGATTAATACTTTCGGTAGCTGCTGGCAAAACGCTTCATTTTGAAAATTTCTCGTATAGCTTTTTTGTAGTGCTTGCTACTATTTTTTATGGCCTCAATGTAAATATGGTAGGTAGCCAAATGCAAAAAGTAAGTGCCATTAATATTGCATCTGTTGCCTTTTGTTTTACCCTCATTCCAGCTGGCATCATACTCTTTAGTACTGGATATTTCAACTATGATTTTTCTAATCAAGCACTCATAGAAGCAAGTATAGCAGGCGGTACACTGGGTGTAATCAATACTTCCATTGCCTCTATTTTGTTTTATGTACTTGTTAAAAGAGCGGGCATTATTTTTGCTTCTACCGTAACCTATGCCATTCCATTTGTGTCACTTGCGATAGGCCTATATTACAACGAGCCCATCCATCCGTTAAGACTTGTTGGGCTCGGTATAATTTTATGCGGCGTTTATATTGTAAACAAGCAAAAGAAATAAGTGCCATTTATATCGCCATCATTTCTTTTTCTTTAGCAGCTAAAAGTTTTTCTACGAGGGCAATAAATTTGTCGGTAATATCTTGCACTACTTTTTCAGCATCTTTTGCTGCGTCTTCGCTAAGGCCGTCTTTTTGTAATTTTTTTATTTGCTCGATAGCGTCGCGTCTAATATTGCGAACAGCTACTTTAGATTGTTCTGCTTCACCTGCGGCTCTTTTTACAAATTCTTTTCTGCGCTCTTCGGTAAGCGGTGGCATAAAAAGTCTGATCTGAACACCATCGTTTTGAGGCGTAACCCCAATATTTGCCATCATAATCGCTCTTTCGATCGGACCAAGCATGTTTTTTTCCCAGGGCTGAATGCTAATGGTTCTAACGTCTAAAACGCTAATATTGGCCACCTGGCTAATAGGTGTTGGCGCGCCATAGTAATCGGCCATAATACCATCGAGCATGGTAGGGCTGGCTTTTCCGGCTCTAATCTTGGTTAATTCTAGCTCAAAATGGCTTATCGCCTTATTCATAGAATCTTCGGCGTCCACCGTTATTAGGTCAAGTTCTTCAGACATGATGTATTAATTTGATGGCAAAACTAATAAATAGTACCGAAAGCGTCATTTTTCATCGAAGAATTGGAATTTGAATTTTATCTTCGCAGCAAATAATCAAATTATGGCGTCTATTCAAACCCTAAAAGATACAGCTACTCAAGTAAGAAGAGATATAGTTAGAATGGTGCATGGTGTTCAGAGTGGACATCCTGGTGGGTCTTTAGGTTGTACCGATTTTTTAACGGCGCTTTATTTTCATACCCTCGACCATAATCCGGCTTTTTCTATGGATGGTAAGGGTGAAGACTTATTTTTCTTATCCAACGGACATATTTCACCAGTATTTTATTCGGTGCTAGCAAGATCAGGTTATTTTGAAGTGAGCGAACTTGGCAGCTTTCGAAAATTAAATACCCGTTTACAAGGTCACCCTACCACACACGAGCATTTACCAGGTGTGAGAATCGCGAGTGGCTCTTTAGGACAAGGTATGAGTGTTGCTATTGGCGCAGTGCTTTCTAAAAAAATAAACAACGATTCAAAGCTTGTGTATTGTTTACATG
>CANEWV010000298.1 GCA_947442905.1 Chitinophagaceae bacterium
TCTTAAGTATAATTCCTATCTCTTTCATCAGTATATATATCCCGGACTCAACATTTCTACATGGTTTAATCCTTCTGCAGAAGTCTTCTTTTTTAACTAAATTCGTGACTCAGAATAAGCAGCAATGAATAAAGCGTTACAAGGTTTAGCAGATACACTGCATGGGGAGTTGTTTTTTGACAATACCATGCGCACGCTTTATGCTACAGACGCTTCAAGTTACCGTGAGATGCCCCTTGCCGTGGCAATACCAAAAACAAAGGCAGATATTGCTCGTTTAATTTCATTTGCTGCTGCTAATAATACTTCTTTAATACCTCGAACGGCAGGAACATCACTAGCTGGACAGGTGGTTGGAAATGGAATTGTGGTTGATGTTTCAAAAAATTTTACAAAAATTATTGAGCTCAATAAAGAGGAAGGATGGGTGAGGGTAGAGCCTGGTGTAATTAGAGATGAACTCAATTTGTTTTTAAAACCACATGGTTTATTTTTTGGACCAGAAACCTCTACTGCCAACAGGGCCATGATTGGTGGGATGGTAGGTAATAATTCTTGCGGATCTAATTCTGTTATATACAAAAGTACGCGTGAACATTTATTAGAAGTCACTGCTTATTTAAGTGATGGGTCTGAAGTTGTTTTTAAAACCATCAGTAATGATGATTTTCATGCAAAATGTGAATTAGATAGTTTAGAAGGAAAATTATATAAATCGCTAAGATCCATGCTTAGCAATTACGATAACCAACAAGAAATTCGAAAAGAATTTCCTAAAAAATCAATTGTACGCCGCAATACTGGCTATGCCATTGATGTACTTGTGGATGCAAGCCCTTTTACTGCGGGTGGCCCTGCTTTTAACTTTTGTAATTTAATAGCAGGCTCAGAAGGGACACTTGCTTTTATTACCGAAATAAAATTACAAGTGGTGCCAGCGCCTGCTAAAGAAACAGGACTTTTATGTGTTCATTTTAATACCATCGATGAATCGTTACGCGCAAATTTAATTGGTCTCAAATACAATCCTAGCGCTAGTGAATTAATTGATCATTATATTTTAGAATGTACCAAAGAAAACAAAGAGCAAAGTAAAAATCGTTTTTTTGTTGAGGGTGATCCCGGTGCTATTTTAGTGATTGAATTTGTGAGAGAAACGCGTGAGGAAATTCTTGCTTTAACAAATGCTGTAGAAGCGGATATGCGCGCTGCAGGCCTTGGTTATCATTTTCCTGTTTTATTTGGATCCGATACCAAAAAAATATGGACACTTCGTAAAGCAGGTCTTGGACTATTAAGTAATTTACCTGGCGACGAAAAAGCAGTACCCGTTATTGAGGACACTGCTGTGGATGTAAACGATTTGCCTGCTTATATTAGAGACTTTAATGAGCTATTAAAAAAGCATGGCTTGTACTCGGTACATTACGCCCATGCTGGTTCTGGAGAAATACATTTAAGACCCATTATCAACTTAAAAACGGTAGAGGGAAATCAACTATTTAGAACCATCGCCGAAGAAGTAGCAACACTGGTAAAAAAATACCAAGGCTCGTTAAGTGGTGAGCATGGTGATGGCCGTTTGCGTGGTGAGTTTATCAAGCAAATGGTAGGTGAAAAAAATTATAAATTACTGCGTGAGGTTAAATATACTTGGGATCCCAAAGGGATATTTAATCCTAACAAAATTGTGGATACACCATCCATGAATAGTATGCTCAGGTATGAACCCGGGCAAAGTACGCCCGCATTTGAAACCATTTTTAGATTTCACAAACAAGATATTTTACAACACGCCGAGCAGTGTAATGGATCGGGTGATTGTAGAAAAACGCATTTGTCGGGAGGCACCATGTGTCCTTCGTATATGGCAACGCGCGACGAAAAAGATACCACTAGAGCAAGGGCCAATATTTTACGTGAATTTTTAACGCATTCAACACAGCAAAACCGCTTTAACCATAAAGAAATTTATGACGTGATGAGCCTTTGCTTGAGTTGCAAAGCGTGTAAAAGCGAGTGTCCTTCCAATGTGGACATGGCTAAATTAAAGGCAGAGTTTTTACAACATTATTATGACGCTAATGGAGTGCCGTTTAGGTCTACACTTATTGCCAATTTTACGGCTTCTGCTAAACTAGGTTCAATCGCTCCGGGTATGTATAATTTTGTGATGCAAAATAAAATGCTAGGTGGCATTATTAAAAGAGCGGTAGGCTTTGCGGTAGAGCGTTCTATGCCTGCAATATCTAAGCAAACACTAAAGGCATGGTACCGAAAAAACTATGTGGCACCGCAGCATCCAGTAAAGCGTGTGTATTTATTTTGCGACGAGTTTACCAATTACAACGACGCACATATTGGCATTAAAGCTGTACAATTATTAACTGCACTTGGTTATGATGTAGTAATTCCGGTTCATGAAGAGAGTGGGCGAACATGGTTATCGAAGGGGCTTGTTAGAAAAGCGAAAGTTATTGCCAATAAAAATATTGAATTGTTAAGTGCAGTGGTTTCTGATAAGAGTCCATTAATTGGCATTGAGCCCTCTGCTATTTTAACTTTTAGAGATGAATATCCTGATTTAGCTAGCGATAAAAACTTAGTTGCTGCTGAAAATTTAGCACACAATAGTTTTTATATCGATGAATTTATTGCTAAAGAAATAACTGCTGGTAATATTACAAAAGAAGTGTTTACTACAAATGCTAAAACCATTGTATTACACGGACATTGTCAGCAAAAAGCAGTTGGTTCACTCGCGGATTCTGTTACTGCATTATCACTTCCAACAAATTATACGGTACAAACCATACCATCTGGTTGTTGCGGCATGGCAGGATCCTTTGGTTACGAAAAAGAACACTATGATGTTTCTATGAAAATAGGAGAGTTAGTGCTCTTCCCAAGTGTTCGAAAAAATGCATCTACATGCACTGTGGCTGCTCCTGGAACTAGTTGCAGGCATCAAATTAAGGATGGAACGGGTGAAAAAGCTTTACACCCGGTAGAGATATTGCTTGAAGCACTACTATAATTTTAATTTGCAGCATGAAAAATTCAATTATAGATCACATACATAATCCAGAATTTTTAGAAACAGCTTTTCGTAAAGACAGCGCTGCATTTAAACAAGGTTTTGCAGAAGCGTATCCAAGTATTAAAGACGAGCTATTGGCAAAAGCTTGGTATCAAAGACTTAACTACAAGCAATCAGATATAAGTTGGGGTATTAAAAAGGAATGGAAAGTAATAGCCTTACTTGGAATACTTGTTGCTGTTGTTGCGCTACTTCCAAATTTTATAACTGTTGAGCAAGA
>CANEWV010000299.1 GCA_947442905.1 Chitinophagaceae bacterium
AAGATTCAAATATCTTTTTGCGAAAGATGCTTTTTTAATTCCAACCAATAAAAATACTGCAGGCGTATATGGTTATAGAGCTATGACCCCAGATGATTATATCACCATGTTTAGTACCCGGGTCAAAACAGGTTTCTTTGAAAAAGAATTAAAGCATGAAGTTGTATCGTTTGGAACCATTGCGCATGTATTTAGTACATACGAAACCAAGGAAACAAAAAACGGGCCTATCACCAACAGAGGGATTAATAGCATACAGCTGTTCTATGACCAAAATAGGTATTATATCATGAATGTATTTTGGTGTGCAGAAAGCTTGGGCTTTACTTTACCCTCAAGTAGTTTAAAATAATTGATTATTTTATAAAAGGCAGTTTAATCACCGAAGGATATAGTTTAGAGTGGTGAATTTTATTCTCCACTACTATGCCTTTAGTTTCATCGTAGTTATTACCTCCAGTGTTTAGGTTACGATCGAATCTAGGAAAATTACTACTTGTTATTTCGATACGTATTTTATGACCTGCTGCAAAATAATTACTTGTCACCATTGGGGTTAAATCTACTTTGTATACCTTATTCTTTTCCATGAATACTTCTTTGTCATAACCTTCTCTGTAACGAAGGCGTTGAATTGTTTCATCTAAGTTATAAGCTTTACCGTCTGGGTAAACATCAATTAATTTAATTGTTACATCGGTATCTAGGCCAGTTGAAGAAACAAATAATGTAGACTCAATGAAGCCAGAGATTTCTACACCCTCAGCTAATTGCTCGGAACTGTACACTAAGATATCGTTTCTTAATTCCATTTGAGATTGGTCAAAACTTCCACCTTGAACCGCATTGCCTGAGCAGCAAACATTGCCCCCTAAAGAACTTACTGGGTTCATTGGATCATAAGTAAATGCATCGGGCATATCTTTTGAAGGCACATTTAATGATAAAGCGCCATCTCCATTGCGTGTGTTGGCCTTACCCGCACTCGTTAAATAGAAATTCTTTATTTCTGTATTAGGCAAAGGGAAAGAAGTGGCTTGTTGCCATTTATTAGATCCCATTGTATAGTAGCGAACGCGCGGTTGTGTTGACTTAAAATCGTTTTGCTCACCCTTTAATAACATATCAAACCAACCCCATGTTAACTCATCATAGTTTAATCTTGCATCACCCACACTGCGTTCACCTACAATTGTATTTTCGGTAGCGCGCTTATAAGAACAGTGTAAAACTGGCGCAATCACTAAGTATTGATTTTCTGCTATCTCTTTTGATCTAGCTGCGTTTCTAACATGATTGAATAAAGCTATATTTGGTGCAGAAGATACATCGTACCAACTTACGAACCAATAGGCAGGTACATCCATAGGCATATTATCGTGGTACAATCCACCTTTGAACCAAGCTGGATCATTAGGTTTTCTTACTGCCATTTTTTCGTACACACCATCGGCACCTTGTGCATTTTTGATAATGTCTTGCACAGGTAAATGTTTTAAACCTTGGGCCCAATCCACTCTTGGCATTTCAGGTCCCATATCATAAAACTTCTGAATCCTTTGCAAGTCTTTTTGTTCAATTCCTAAAGGTAAACGAGGGCCCATTTTATCGTGTTGGGTGCCGTATAACCAAGGCGTGAATAACATCTGTTGTGCACCACCTCTGTACCAGTTGCCTTGTTCCATAAATTTACCAACTCTACCTACACCAGCTCCAAAACCTTGTGCAACCATACCGGCCAACGCTGGATGGTTTTGAGAAGCTACAGCCATCTGCCATTCAGCAGTAGAAGAGCAACCAATTAAACCAATTTTACCATTACTCCAGTTTTGTTGACTCATCCACTCAAGGGCATCGTAACCATCCGTGATAGGGGTACCTAATATATCCCACTCACCTTCAGAGAAAAATCGGCCACGCTCATTTTGAACTACATAAGCATAACCACGACTCACTGCTTGGTAGGCTTCTTCTAAAGTGCGGGTGGTCATCTTACCATCTACCCAAGTATTAAAATTATAGGGCGTACGAGAAAATACAATTGGATATTTTCCATCACCCTTTGGACGATATATATCTGTCGCTAGGCGAATACCATCACGCATTGGCATCATTACTTTTTGATCGATCACTGCAATAGAATCAAGCTTTCTATAAATTAAGGCAGTGTCTTGGGCAATAACGGTTTCTGTAATTGCAGTGCATGCAAATAAGCCAATAGCGAGAATGATTTTTTTCATAAAGGATGCTTTAAGTGTAATTGAATTTACAATTTTTTCTACTATAACTAGCATAATAAGCACTAAATTTGCCTATTAAACCACCCGCTTTTAAAGCATTATACATGAAGCAAATCGTCCTTATCGCCTTCCTGCTTGTTCATTTGAATGCATTTTCTCAGGAGCTATTTGTATTTACGGAGCCTGCAAGTAATATGCCAGCAAAGTCATTGGGTTTTAGAGATATGAATGGGTTTTTTCTCGTGAAGGATGGCAATCTGAACTACCACAATATGCCAGAACTCATGTGGGGGATCAATAATAAATGGATGGTATATGCGCAAGGGTTTTTTAGTAAACGTCAGGATGTGGCCTTTGAAACAAAGAAGAACCATAAAAGCCATGGCACGTCAATAAGCAACACCCAGGATGTGGGCTTTAAAACCGAAGGTGGTAGCTTATATGTCAAGTATCGTTTTTTTAGTGAGGATGCAATCCATAAGCATTTTAGAATGGCCCTGTATGGACGTTATAGTTTCAACAACGCAGATATACACCCACAGGAAATTGAAACAATGGGGCATAATTCTGGTTACGAGGCAGGATTCATAGCCGCACAATTATTGCATAAAGTGGCTATTAGTAGTTCGATTAGTTATGAAAGGGCACTAGATAATAAACCAAATTACAAATTCCCTAGCACAGAAAGCAATAGTGCCATGAATTATACTTTGTCTGCGGGCAAACTAATGCTACCTAAAGTGTATACCAGCTATAAGCAAGTGAATATGAATTTGATGCTCGAATTCATTGGCCAGCGTTTGAACGATAATCAAAAATCGTTTTTAGATATTGCCCCATCGGTACAATTTATATTCAATAGCCAGGCAAGGGTGGATATAGGCTACCGTAAGCAATTATACTCAACCATGGAGCGAACAGCACCCAATGGCATGGTATTGAAATTTGAGTATTTGCTTTTTAATGTTTTTAGATAGTTAATCTTCCACTTCCACAATCATCTCAATTTCTACAGCCATATTTAAGGGTAGTGATGCCATTCCAACGGCTGATCTTGCATGTTTGCCTTTTTC
>CANEWV010000300.1 GCA_947442905.1 Chitinophagaceae bacterium
CCTGAAGCAATTTTTTCTACAAACTCAGCTTTACCTTCTACTGCTCCGCCAGAATGACCATAACTTAAGCTATCATCTACAATAGATGCAAGGTCTTCACGAACGCCACTAATCATGGCTAATTTAAGTTTTTCGACAGCCGCTTCTACACGCGCATGTTCTTTTGATTGAGAAAATCCGACGTTAGCAAAAAATAGGGTGACACATAAAATGATATACTTTTTCATAGACTGCCTAATTAATATTGTTACTGAAATTAAGCATTAGACACCTATTCGCCAACAAAAAAGGCTACTCTAATGAGTAGCCTTTTTTACTTACTAACGAATTAGTTATTAATAACCAGGGTTCTGCGTAAGATTGCGGTTAGCATCTCTTGC
The DNA here is from genome assembly GCA_947442905.1 of Chitinophagaceae bacterium. Next base: position 381 of record CANEWV010000300.1, read on the forward strand.
AGGTTGGGGTATGGGTAATAATTCAGATTTGCCAGTAACAAATCCTGTGGCAAATCTTGCTAATGAGGTTGTATTAATTGCCGCACTTAACCAAACAACCCTAGTAGTGCCTGTAGGCGTTGCTGTAGGGGCTGCTTTGTAAAATGAAGTTGCCCAAAGACCTGTTGCACCAAATCTGTTATCATCACTTGTACTTCCTGTTCTAAAAAACATAGCAGTAGGAAGTGTAGTATATGGAGCAGCAGATGTTGACATCGCTAAAAGCGCTGCTTTGGTTTCATTGATTTTTGATGCGAGCATATTCCATCTGATTAAATCATATTTACGAACACCTTCACCACCTAATTCTAAAGAACGCTCTTTTACAATTGCGGTAAAGAAATCTGCTTTATTTAAACCAGCAGGCAAATCAACTAACGCATTAGCTGCAGTTAATGATTGACCAAAACCTCTTCTTCTAACTTGGTTTACTGCATTGTAAGCAGCTGTCGTAGGTCCATTTAATTCGTTTTCTGCTTCAGCAAACATGAGCATAACATCCGCATAGCGAAGTATTTGCCATTTTAAACTGAAGTACTGAATTGCATTTGTTGGAGAAACCGTTGGATTAGAAATCCAATCTCTACGATACTTTCCATCACAAATAGCAGTAATTGCTTGACCAACTTTTGTGCTTCCGTCAGCTGCCACATTATAAATGGCACAGGTAACATCACGTCTTAAATCGGTAGAGTCAAATGCATAGAAATAAGTAGGTAAAATGTTTACGCTTTTATTTCCAAGACCATTAACAGTAGGACCATTATAGTAAGCAAGTTTTGTATCGCCAGCACCAACGCCACCAATACCACTTGCTTGGAACATCAATTCTCCGTTAGGATCAGCTACCGCTCTGGCATTCACTTGATCTTTCCATAATGCCTTATAACTTGGGTTTAAACTGTGTTGATTAGACGCCATTACTTCTGCAGCTTCGTCTCTAGCAATTTGATAATATTTTAAATAATCAGCAGAACGCTTTACAACACCATCTTGGCGTAATGAAAATCCACCTCTGTAAAGTGCAATTCTAGCACGAAGTCCTTTAACGGTACCTTTTGTAATTCTTTCATCAGCACCATCTCCAATGGCAGACAATTCATTTCTCCAAGGAACAAGTGTTGCAGCTAATTTTAAATCTTCTAACAAACGGTCATAGATCGTATCTCTATTTGTTCTAGAAGGGAAAGGATTGCTGGTAGCTAAAGTAGATGCTGGCGCAAAGTTTGCTGGCAAATCGCCCCAGTTTCTGATAGCTTCGGTGTAAAACTGAGCTCTTAAAGTTAAAGCCTCACCATACATTCTTTGTAACTTCTTTTTTTCTTGATCTGTACCATTTGAGTACATCGCCATTTTAGGAATATTAGCGATACAAATATTTGCATACTCGATACCGGCAAACATTTGGTTAAATGGATTGGTAATTTGAGCATTACCTGGCGTTGCAGCGTAACGTGCAATATCTCTACGATCATTGTCAGAAGCGCCAGTTGGCCCTTGTACTTCATCTGTATCAAGTGGATAGTAAAGGCTTACACGGATACCATAGCCTGCATCACCAACCATTCTACTATACACACCCGCAAGTGCTTTTAGCGCGCTAGGCACATCACTAAATACCACTTCAGTACTTACGTCTGTAATGGGTTTTTGATCTAAAAATTTATTGCAACTATTAAATGACAACAATACAATTGCTGCAACCGATAGCGTTAATTTATATAAGTTTTTCGTTTTCATATCTGTAGCGTTATAAAATTAAAAGTTAGCATTTACACCAAAAATAAAACTGCGGCTTTTTGGATATGCAGAATAATCTAAACCAGGTGTGAGTGGACTATTACGCACACTAACTTCTGGATCATACCCTGTGTATTTTGTAAATACAGCTAAATTATTAGCCGTGAAGTAAAATCTTAATTTAGAGATTTTCATCTTAACTAAATTTTTAACTGGCAAGCTATATCCTACTGTTAAGTTGTTGACACGTAAAAACGAACCGTCTTCAATTGCCCATGAACTTGGGAAAAACGCACCCGCCGAACGTATAGGCTGCCAAATAGTAGCTTTTGCATTTAATGCTTGTAGTGCACCAGGTGCAATACCCATTACTTGACCTGTAGAAGTTACCCACTGCGCTGTTTGACCTTGTGGTGTTACTACTTTCCAACGGTTGGCCATAATATCCAACATGTTTGAATTAGGCGTATAACCATTGGTGAACTCAACTTTATTGGCATTGTAAATATCATTGCCATAGCTAAAGTTTAAGAATAAACTCATGTCCCAGTTTTTGTAGGTAAACTGCTGTGCTAAGCCACCTGTAAATTTAGGTGTTGGATTACCAATGATAGTTCTATCCTTGTCCATATTAATCACACCATCGCCATCTAAATCTTTAAACTTAATAGAGCCCGGCTGCACCGTACCAATAACACCAGAGGCAGTTACTACGCCTGGTCTTAATGTGTAAATACCCGTTGCTGTATTGTACTCAAAATCATTGAGTGTATAAAAACCATCGTTAACAAGTCCCCACATTGCACCTACTGGATCTCCAATTCTTACGATATAGTCGGTGGGTTGACCAGAAACACCCCAGCTTGCTGCTGGAAAAAATAATTTTTGATTTTGCCCTAATGCTTCAACACGATTGTTGTTAAATGAAATATTGAAGTTTGCATTCCAAGTAAAATCTTTTTTCTTGGCAATCAAAGCACCTAATTGAACTTCCACACCTTTGTTAGATGTTTTACCAATGTTTTGTAACTGTGTGCTATAACCATAGGTTGAAGCAATTGGCACATTGAGTAACAAGTTTTTTGCTTGGTTATTATAAACATCAACTGATAAAGTGATACGGTCTTTTAAAATGCTCAAATCCA
>CANEWV010000301.1 GCA_947442905.1 Chitinophagaceae bacterium
TGTTGGCGGCTTTACACAAACTAAAGATTCGGACCCTGCATTTGGCGCAACCGTATATGAAATTATCGAACATGCAGTAGCGGAATATAGTTATCCAGTATGTTATGATTTTCCGGTAAGTCATGACAAAGAAAACTACGCACTAAAGCATGGCGCTAACTATACCTTACAAGTAACGGCAAAAAAAGTAAGTCTTCAAGAACTGTAATGGCTTATGCTATTACGTCCTCTTCGTCTTCTTCATTTCCTTCAAAATAAACGCGCTTTAAATTTAAATTCGCAACAGGCGCAACAATGAGCGGGAACTTTTCGACGGTAACATTACTTGGATCCAGTCCAAAGCCACGCTCTTCACCAAGGCTAATTTCTTTAAGCCAGAAATAAAGTTTCATGATCACTCTTTCCACAATAGGTAAATCATTGTCTTGACTTAAATATTTTTCAAGAACAATAAATTGGAAATCACCCACCACATTATTTTTTTCTAGACTCTCGTAACGGCTGGTAATATTCACTTCTTTGTTGGTTACCAGATCTTCCACCACTTTTCTAAACATGAGGTTAATACGCTGCTCCATTCTAAAACCAAGTCTAAATTCGACCCTAATAATATCGTTAGGAATGATATGCTCTACCGAGTATTCACAAGTATAAGGTTCATCAATAACGTCAACGTGTACAAACCAATAAATATCGGCGCGTTTTGGCTTCTTATTTAAAATTGAATAGATGATTTTGTGCTCAATTTCGTTATGGTTATTGGCACTGGTCATGTACACCAAATGCGTTGCATATTTAGGAATGCTTTTGTCGTTGCTTAACTCCTGGATCATTGGAATATAATCCTCGAGGTGTACAAACTCCACATATCTATTTTTAATTTTTCGACTTCTAAACCATACATACATCACAGCAAATAGTGCACCACCTACAATAAGTGTAACGTAACCACCATGCATGAATTTTTCTAGGTTGGCAATTAAAAATGATGTTTCAATAAGTAAATAAACGGCTAAGTATACATAAATCCAAACAGGTAGCGTTCGTTTGCTTACCAAAAAGTTGGCAAACAAAATAGAGGTGCTAATCATGCAAAGCGTAATCGCTAAACCATAAGCAGCGCCCATGTTAGCCGATTTTTGAAAGTATAAAGTGATGCCCACACAGCCCACAAATAATAAAAGGCTAATACCCGGAATGTACAATTGTCCTTTTTCTTCGGTTGGATAATTGATTTTCATTTTAGGCCATAAATTAAGACGCATCGCTTCACTGATAAGTGTGAATGATCCAGATATGAGTGCCTGGCTCGCAATAATAGCCGCTGCAGTAGCAATGATGATACCTATTAGTTTAAACCACTGTGGCATGATGCCAATAAAAGGGTTAAAGCCATCTGCCATAACAGCTGCAGGAATTATTTGACCCTTATACTGTGCAAGCAACCAAGCGCCTTGGCCTAAATAATTTATGATCAAACACGTTTTTACAAAAATCCAAGAGATACGAATATTGCCTTTACCGCAGTGGCCTAAATCACTATAAAGCGCTTCAGCTCCTGTGGTACATAAAAACACTGCACCAAGTAGCCAAAAACCTTTGGGATAGGTAGCTAATAGTTTAACGGCGTAATAAGGATTTAATGCTTTAAATACACTTAGTTCGTCTACAATATGCGAAAGTCCTAAAATGGCAATCATACCAAACCATACCATCATAATGGGGCCAAAAAATTTCCCAATTGACGCCGTACCAAATTGTTGTACAAAAAATAGTAAACTAATAATGGCAATAACAATCGTTACAATGGTTTGCTGTGTAATATCATGAAATGCAGGAATTTGTCTTAACCCTTCAATAGCTGAAGTAACGGTAATAGGTGGTGTGATAATACCATCGGCAAGTAATGCAGCACCGCCAATCATCGCCGGAATTACAAGCCACTTTTTACGTCTTCTTACAAGTGCATACAAACTAAAAATACCGCCTTCACCTTTGTTGTCGGCTTTTAAAGTGAGTATCACATATTTGAAAGTTGTTTGGAGCGTTAGCGTCCATATGATACAAGACAAAGAGCCAATAATAAGCAAATCGCTTATTTCTCTACCTGTAATGATTTCGTTTAAAACGTAAAGGGGAGAGGTTCCAATGTCTCCGTAAATGATACCTAGTGCAATGATGAGTCCTGCAGAAGTGACCTTGTTAAGATTCTTGCTCACGTATATGATGTTTGTGCTTCACAAATGTATAGTAAAAAACAAGTTCGGGTTCTAAATAAATAGGGATATACCTTAAGATTTATTTCACCTTTTGGTAAGGCAGTTCTTGCGAAAGGAGCTTAACTTTGAGGGACTAAAGCTTTTTGGTATGAAAAAGTCATTTTTACTCCTTTTTTTGCTCGTTAACCTGCTGCCTTTTGCCTTAAAAGCACAGCAAATTACCTATTCAGAACCTGACAAAGACGATCCTCGTTCTTATAGTTTTGAAGTGCTTGGTAAAATAGGGGGTAAGATTTTGGTCTATAAAAATTATAGAGATGGTCATACCCTTTCGGTGTTTGACGGGGAAATGAAGCTGTTGGGCAAGCAACAACTTAATATGCCGGATAGGCTCATGCAAACGGACTTTTTAGCCTACGCCAATCACTTTTACATGCTCTATCAGTTTCAAAGAAAAAACACCGTGTATTGCATGGTGGTAAAAATGGATAGCGATGGTAATTTATTATCGGAACCTATGCAACTTGATAGCACCCTAGATGCTTCTTCTATTGGTTCAAATAGATTATACTCCTTGGTGGTGAGTGAAGACAAGAAAAAGATCATGATTTTTAAAATCAATAGTCACAATGAAAAATCGCACGTATTAACGACTTGTTTATTTGATCAGAATTTTTCTCTGATTAGAAAATCGAGTATCGCATTGCCCATGCCGCAGCGTAATGATTTTTTAGCAGAATTTGCACTTGATAATGATGGCGATTTTATTTGTGTAAGAGCAAGTGGCACTTCTCAAAACGACAATATCAATAAGGTATCACTGATTACTAAAAAAGCAAATTACGACGAAGCGCATATTTCTGATTTAGCTGTTAAGGGCATTTATTTAGACGATATTCATATTAAAGTTGATAATCTAAATAAGCATTATTTAATCACTTCTTTTTTTGGCAAACAACGACGCGGAAATGTAGAAGGCATCTATTTTACCTTGTGGGACAAGGGTTTGGACAAAGAATTGTTAAACGCTACTACCTATTTTTCGGATGAATTTAAAGAGGACGCTAAGGGTCAAAATGGTGCAA
>CANEWV010000302.1 GCA_947442905.1 Chitinophagaceae bacterium
AAATTGTAGTCCCTTTAGTATTAGTGAAGGAAAAGACGCAGAGCGTAGCGTAGATCCAAAAAATGTGCTCCTCCTTAATAACCTGTTTTACGCGAATACCCCCGGACCTCTTTGTTATACGGTTCCAACAATTGACAGCGTGTATGCGACTGGTAACGTATTTAGTGCTTCGCTCACAAACCCTGGTGTGAGCGGGTTTAATACAGGTGCGATTGGATTGCAAAAATGGGACAGCAAAGGATTTCCTGTTATTGGCGCCTCCGGCGCCAATAACTCCACCCAAAAAATCCTCGACTCCTTAAATACCATCGCTAGTACAAGAGGTGTTCCCGCATTTTCAAATACCATTGGCGCAAACTCACTCTCTTATTTTAAAGCCCTATTTGCATATGCACCAAAACTTGGAAACAGTTGGGAGTCAAAAAACACAAGTAACACAAATGCCAGCAAAACAAATTCGCAAAAAACGATAACCGTTTCAACTGTTAGCGAATTAGAATCAGCAGTTGCTTCGGGCACCCATTCAAAGATTATACTAAAAGCAGGCACCTATGCTTTTGAAAAGCCAATCAGCATTAAGGGCAACATTACTATTACAAGCAACGGCGCGGTTGTAAATTTTGCAACCAGCAGCGCCATCAACAATTTGTTTACCCTCCAACAAAACGCGCAGTTAACGTTACAAAATAGTAGTATCAACGCCAGTGCAGTTTCTGCGCAACATTTTATTGCGGTTACAAGTGATGGTTCAGGTATTCACAATAGTATTGGCATAACCGGCTGCAAAATTCAAGGCTTTACAGGCACCGCTATACTCATGGCGCCAAAATCTAGTTATTTAGACAAAATCACGATTCAAAATTGTGCATTTGAAAACAACAAAGCCACCCTACTCTCTTTAAAAGACGAAGGCGATAACAAAGGTTATTACAACGCCGAAAAAATTGTTGTTACAAACAGTAGTTTCATAAACCACAACGGACCATTAGCCGTTATTTACAGGGGCGGGAATGACGAAAGTACCATGGGACCTATCTTTAGCTTCTCCGCTAATAAAATTGTAAATTGCAGTGCAAATGAACCGCTTATTGGCTTATTTGGGGTACAGCAATCAACTATCGAAAACAATATGTTTACGGCTTCTAATAAAACAGGAAACATTATTTCGTACACCGATAACACCAAAGCATTTCATTATCAAAAAAATAATAGTGCTAACAGTAGCGGCGCTATTCAAGAAAATAAATTTGTCATTAATAAATAAATAAACATTTTAAATAAATCAACATGAAAATTATTCACCAAGTACATCCCGAAGATTTTGTAAAATATACAACCGAGCAAATTAGAGCTAAGTTTTTACTAGACAATTTAGTAGAGCCGGGCGCTATCAATTTTGTGTATACGCATTATGATAGAATGGTGGTGGGCGCTGCAACCCCTACTACTGCTGCCATTCAGCTAGGTACCTACGACGCTTTAAAGTCAGAAAACTTTTTGGACCGAAGAGAACTTGGCATCGTAAACATTGGTGCAACCGGAAGCGTTACCGTAGAAGGTCAAATTTATACACTAGACAAAATTGATTGCTTATATATTGGCATGGGTAACAAAGAAGTTACTTTTCATGCGAGCACCGATCCGAGCAACCCTTCTAAATTTATTTTATTCTCTTGCCCAGCGCACGCGAACCATCCTACGCAGCTCATGCAAAGTAAAGATGCAACGCCTGCCGAAATGGGAAGTGCAGAAACAGCGAATCACAGAACCATTAATAAATACATTCACGCAGATGGCTTAAAAAGTTGTCAGCTTGTACTTGGTGTAACCAATTTTAAACCAGGTAGCATTTGGAATACCATGCCAGCGCACCTGCACGACCGCCGTATGGAAGCATACTTCTATTTTGATTTACCTGAAACACAACGTGTCATTCATTTCATGGGTGAGCCACACGAAACAAGACATATGTTCTTAAACAATGAACAGGGTATTGTGTCTCCATCATGGAGTATTCATAGTGGTGTAGCAACGGCTTCTTACTCATTTATTTGGGCAATGGCTGGCGAAAACATGTCGTTTGCTGATATGGATTTTGTAAACATTCAGTTATTAAAATAATTCCTATGCTAAATTTTAGAGTAGACAATAAAGTTGCTTTAGTAACCGGATGTAGTAAAGGTATTGGTATGGCCATTGCCATCGAACTAGCTAACAGCGGTGCCGATATTATTGGTGTAAGTGGCTCTATGCCTGCATCTGGCAGCGATGTAGAAAAAGCAGTGCTTGCAGCAGGTAAAAAGTTTTATGCTTACCAAGCCGATTTTTCAAATAGAGATTCGATCTATGCTTTTTTGGATGCAGTAATAAAAAACCATCCTAAAATCGATATCCTCATTAACAATGCGGGAAGTATTCAAAGAAGTCCTGCCGCAGAGCATTCCGACGAATTTTGGGATAATATCATTGACATCAATTTAAATGCGCAATTTATTATCACCAGAGAAATTGGAAAACAAATGATTGCCAATGGCGCTGGTAAAATAGTGTTTACGGCCTCTCTTTTAAGCTTCCAAGGCGGTATCAACGTGCCTGGCTATGCAGCTAGTAAAGGAGCTGTTGCCTCGTTAATTAAGGCATTTGCCAACGAATGGGCTAGTAAAGGCATTACCGTAAATGGTGTTGCCCCTGGATATATATCCACAGACAATACGGCACAGTTACGGGCCGATCCGGACAGAAATGCCTCTATTTTGGCCAGAATACCGGCAAATAGATGGGGAACTCCTCAGGATTTAACCGGAGCTTTCGTTTTTTTATCCTCTCCTGCTTCAGACTATGTTAACGGCACCATCATAACCGTAGATGGCGGCTGGATGGGTAGATAACTATATTTCAATACTAAGGCGTCATTCGTAAGTAATTATTAAATTTAGGCTTACGAATGATGCCTTATGTTTTTAAAGCCTAGCAAAAAACTTTTTTACAGTTCTGCAGTACTCATTGTGCTTGCCATTACCGCTGTTGTAATTTATCCTTCCGATCCTATCGATTATAACACCGAGGTAAAACCCATTTTAAATAAAAAATGTATCACCTGTCATGGTGGTGTAAAACAAGAAGCAGGTTTTAGTTTGCTTTTTGAAGAAGAAGCATTTGCACCTACCAAATCTGGCAAGCCAGCCATTATAAAATTCAAGCCAGAAGAAAGTGAACTGATCAGAAGGTTGCACTTAACAGATCCTGAAGAGCGCATGCCGTATAAGCACGATCCTTTAACCA
>CANEWV010000303.1 GCA_947442905.1 Chitinophagaceae bacterium
AAAACGGTTTGAAAATCATTTAAGTGAATATCGACAGTGGTTCTTTCCCCTTTTTCTTCCCAAATGTTTGCATCAATTCTGCTTCCGTCTTCTGCTTGCCACAACTCGGGCTGTAGCCCTTTTTGTTTAAATGAAATACGGATATCTTGTGGCTTCTTATGCAAATTGGCAACAAAATACAAATCCCCATCTATCCCTTTTCTATGTAAAATTTTTACTGCCTCTGTTGCATCTGCTTTTTCAATAATAAAATCTGGCGCTACGACCTGATTACCTGTTTGCAATAACTTTATTTTTTCAAGAAGAGCCGGGGTAGCTTTAACTGAATTAGAAACCCGAATAGTACTGTACATTCTGCCAGATGGTAATTTAATTTTTCCATCTACTAGGTTTATATTCTGATGCATGAAATCGTATGGATCAATAGCATCTTCCTGTAAATTTTTTGCCTCACCAACACATAGTATGTCTGAAACGGGCTCTCCATATTGTAACATTACTTGGGCTCTAGAAAGGTATTGTAAAAAAGCTTTACCAGGTTCAAACCAGGTTTGATGTCTTCCAAAATGTGTTCCCCACCATCCCATACTCATTGCTGGCTGATACTTATCGTCAAAGGGTTGATGTACCCATGTATGCAGTATTAAACGGTTGACGCCCGTTGCAAAAGCCCATGATGAAGTTGGTTTTAAAAATTCAGGATCCTCTGTGTACTGGCTGTTCATAGGCCATCCTGTAAAGGCTTCTGCTCCAATAATCTTTTTACCTGCCGCGTGTGCAGCTGCAGGAATTTGAATATTTATACCAGGTAAGTGTGTCCAAAATTCACCCATGGGAAGATCCGCCACTGCTGTACCTCTTAAAATACTAAATGGCCCTGTATAAGGTTCAAATTGCAATGTCAATCCTGCATCTTGCACCATGCGCTTACCCACTTTCCAACCATTGTCTATAAATAACTGATCTACTACTTCATTAAAATCTTGCGTAAAATTATCTGTTTCATTTTTACTATTAATAATGGGGCCTTGACCATTTTTATCACGATCAAAAGTTAACAACCAGGCTAATGGATCATACCCTTTTCGATTTATAAATTCTTGTCTAAATGTAGGCGTCCAATTTTGCATGTCCGCTTCATAACTATCTATTAGAATATGCTTAAACGATTTACCAATATAGCTACCTACATATTTTTTCAATGGCTCTAAAACCTGGTTCCAATGAAATTCGTTATGTTCCACGCTCATTTTGTCTACCTCCAAAGACTTACCTATAATGTCATCTGGAAGCGGGTGTGGATTGGCCATAGTAGGAGCATGACCCATTCTGTAAATAGTCCATTTACCTTGAGGCGCCTGCCAACTTAATTTCCCATTAGATTGCATAGCATCACTAATATCAATAACATCTTTTTGGTTAGTAACAGAGCCCGCCGGCATAGCTAGTACAGCAATATCTTTATAAAATATAGCTTTTGTTTTAGGCGAACCCCAACCTTCAAAAATTGGTGGCACCCCTTGCTGTAAGTCTAATTCTATTTTATTTCCACCAGTCACTTCTACCTTTGTCCAAACAAGACGCTGCATGGCTTTTTCTTCGGTAATCCAAGGCCCGCCTGTTGTAGAATAACCGGCTGTATTATGTAGCCCAATTTCAAGCCCTAAACGCTGGGCTTCAGCAGCAGCATGTTTAATGGCGTCCCAATAAGCTTCACTCCTATACGTTTGTGCAGAGAATGGATTATTTAATGTTGGCACATGAGACTCTTGCACTGCAGATGCAATATTAAATATAGTAGCACCACCAATACCCATCGATTTCATGGCTTCCAAGTCTTTTGTGATTCCAGTTTTTGAAAAGTTGGAGCCCATCCAGTGCCACCACACATAAGGCTTAGCATTTGTAGGCGGATTGATAAAATTTGCTTCTAGTGCAGATTGTGTGACACCCTTTTTATAAACAGTGTCTTGTATTTTACAATTAGGCACTCCGAGTACCAAAGACTTTACAAAAAGAGGAAGGATAACCACTATACCTAGCATAAAAATATTTTAAAAAACAATAATTAATTATTAGGCCTACTTTTTCTAAAAAACTTTGATGAACTAAAATATAATAGAAAACCTGACAATACTGTTACAAGTCCAAAAATTGAAAAAGCCCTTAACAATATATTTCCAAAATTATCTCTACCATTATAATCCATGGTGTGAAGCATCCATAAAAAGTCAAATACGCGCCACTTGTCATTCCTAAATTTTTGAACTGTACCAAGTTCAGAAGCAACGTATACCGTTGTTTTTGAAACATGCTCAAAACTTATTGCGTATGCAGGTAATTCACCAGAACGGTATTCGTGATGCGGATGAATACTATCAACTTTTTCTACCTTAACTACTTTAGCATCATCGGCAAAATGTCTTTTGGCAACAGCTACGGCCTCTTCCTTAGAGAGTGGTGCGCGCAAAATGCCAGTTTGTGCATCTGCCAAATGATTCATTAATTGTGCATGGTTGGTATGCGTACCCATATCATGTAACGCAGAAACACATCTAATTTGATAAAAAGGTTTACCTAAAATATCTATAAGCTGAATAGATACCAGTGAGTCAATTTTATGGTTTTGTTTAATAGCCTCTAGTGCCATTGTTGGTGAAACAAGTTGAATACCCGAACTAAGCAGTGGCACTCTCTTTCGCTGCATATCTCCATGCACTTCATCAATATTGTTCCAACTAAAATAAAGCCCGCCAATTGTCCAAAGCAAAAATTGAATACCAAGTAATACACCAAGTATTCTGTGTGATTTTCTGATATAATACTGTTTGCTTTTTGCCATAGAATTAATTGGTAGTATTACTTTTTTCTTTTGCAATAGCCCTGCTTGCGATACCTGTTAATCCATATTTTAATACAATTGGAATAAAAATAGGGATAAGCCTTCCAAAAGTTGGCTCATATAGTGATACAACAAAAGAAATAACAAATAAAACAGGCACAACCAAGGTAAAGTAAAAGCCAAGTAAAATTCTTTCCTTAGAAATTTGATGGGTTAGTAAATCATGCTTTGGATTACTTACATAAAACCATAAAATAGCATTCATGAGTGCTGTTAAGCAAATATTAGCCACATAAATACCATAAGGTAAGTGTAACTGTGTTTCTGAGGCATACTCACCTAATAATCCAGAAGTAAATGGTAATAATACCACCGAAAAAAGGAACATTAAATTCAACCAAATAAGTCTACTTGTATATTTTTCTACATACCCAAAAA
>CANEWV010000304.1 GCA_947442905.1 Chitinophagaceae bacterium
AAATCTGCGTTTGATGCATTACCAAGTGCCGACAAAACATACATTGGATCTACCATGCAAAATAACTGGAATCCAATTGCAGCAAGTGGATTAACGCGTTTAAATGGTCAGTTTCAAATGAGTGCTGGATTTACTAAAGATTTAAAGGGTACAAAAAAGATTGCAGGTATTTTTGCCATGAACTATAACAAATCTGCGCGCCATATGATTGGTACCAATAGTGGTTTTAACTTTGTTGGAGACGGATCTTACACTACAGATTTTGACTTTAATGACAACCGATATAGCAACGATTTATTGTGGGGTGGACTTGGTAATGTTACATTCCAACTTAACAATAACAACAAAATTTCTGCTAAAACATTATTTAATATCAATGCCACAGACTTTACTTCATTAAGAACGGGTATTGAAGGTAATGGTAACCAATTTTTTGATAGCACCAGAGGTTACGAATATGGCTTTAAACAAAATACTTTTTGGAACTCACAAATTGCTGGTGAGCATAATGTAAAGCCTAATGTTTTAAAGCTAAAATGGTATGGTTCATTTACTATTTTGGATAGCTATACGCCAGATCAGCGCAGATTGTATTACTTAAAAAATAACAGTGCTGTTACCAATCCTTACATAGCACAATTATCAAACGTATTGTCACAAAAAAGTGGTAACCGTTTATATCAAAACCTGAACGATTATATTTACATTGGCGGTGCAGATTTAGCGTATACATTTAACGCACTTGGTAGCAAGCAAACACTTAAAGGAGGATATTTATTCCAAGTAAAAGACCGTTTGTTTGATGCTAAACCATTCTCTATTTACTTACCAAGAGATAATGCTGCTATTCGTTTACAAGATCCTTCAACAATTTTTGCACCTAGCAATTTTGGTAGAGGTGAAGTTTATAGTACGCAACTTGCATTTGATGCTATCAAGGGTAATATCTACCGCTACTTAGCAAATACTATTTTAAATGCAGGGTATGTTCAAATGGACAACCAGCTTGGTAGTAAGCTACGCGTTATTTGGGGCTTACGTGTAGAAGATTATGATCAATTAATAGGAAGCGTTTATAAATCAGATCCTCGTCATAACTATTCGAGAGTAACTGATTTCTTACCTGGTTTAAACGCTACGTACAAACTTAATAATTTAACTAATTTACGTTTATCTGCATCTCAAACTGTGGTAAGACCAGAGTTTAGAGAGCTTGCTACCTTCCAGTATTACGACTTTGATTTAAATGCTGCAGTTCAAGGATTACCTAATCTTGAGCGTACAAAAATTACCAACCTAGACTTGCGTTATGAATTATATCCAGCTTCTGGAGAAGTAATTACGGTAGGGGCTTTTTATAAGTATTTTGATAAGCCTATCGAAATGGTATACAACTTTGGTGTGGGTGGATCTAGTACTTTCAATTTCGCAAACCCTAACAGCGCTAACGCATATGGATTTGAATTTGAAATCAGAAAGAAATTAGATTTTTCTGAAGCTTTTAAAAACTTTACCCTACAAGCCAATGGTTCATACATCAGCAGTAGAGTTCAAGATGGCAACTTATTATTAGATCGTCCATTACAAGGGCAGTCTCCATACTTAATTAACTTTAGTGCACTATACGATTTACCAGAAAAAGGTTTTAGTGCTACTTTACTTTTCAATCAAATTGGACGTCGTGTAACATTTGTGGGAAGTTTAGATCAGCCTGATATTTACGAATCTTCTCGTCCTGTATTTGATTTTCAGTTAAGCAAAAAATTTGCAAACAACAAGGCAGAGTTAAGACTTAACGTTCAAGATATTTTAAATCGTACACTTTATTTTTACCAAAACCCGGATGGTAATGCAAAATTGGATAAAGCAAATGATCCATTCCGTTTAAGTAGAACTACAGGTACCAATTATGGTGTTAGCTTTTCTTATTCTTTATAAAAATTATACTTAATAAAAATTCTTAAAAACAAATAAAAAATGAAAAAATCGATTTTGTTAGCAGCTGCCTTTGTTGCACTTATTGCTACAAGTTGTAGAAAAATTGAAATGGACGGTGGAGGATCAACAGTCGTTGCACCACCAACTACTCCTGGTGTTCAAACCATTACTTTAAAAGGCCGTATCGATAAGGATACTGTTTTAAGAGAAGGTAATAATTACATCTTAAGTGGGATCGTTTATATCGTAAATAATGCAAAATTAACCATTCAGCCTGGTGTTACTGTAAAAGGTGACTATACGGGTTCTAATGTTGCTGCACTTGTAATTACACGTGGTGCAAAAATTATTGCTGATGGTACTCAGGAAAAACCAATCGTATTTACATCTAACTCTCCAACTCCACGTTCTGGTGACTGGGGTGGTATTGTAATTTGTGGTAAAGCTAGCATCAATAGTACCTTTACTGGTACAGGTGGTGGCGCAGGTACACTTCAAGTAGAAGGTGGTATCGATAACTCATTTGGTGATGGTATCGCTGGTGGTGGTGCTTCTCCAAACGATGATGATAACTCAGGTATTTTACGTTATGTAAGAATTGAGTATGCAGGTTATGCATACCAGCCTGATAAAGAAATTAACAGCTTAACAATGGCTGCTGTAGGTAGAGGTACAATCATCGATTTCGTTCAGGTTACCTATGGTAAAGACGATGCGTTTGAGTGGTTTGGTGGTACTGTAAACTGTAAGCACCTTATTGCATACAAAACACAAGATGATGATTTTGATGCTGACAACGGCTTTAGCGGTAAAGTACAGTTTGGTATTGTATTAAGAGATTCTACTATCGCGGATATCTCTCGTTCAGAAGCGTTTGAGTGTGATAACGATCCAAGTGGTTCAATCAACAAGCCTCAAACAACTGCTGTATTCTCAAACATTACTGTTGTAGGTCCAAGAGCTACACTTGCTAATAAGGGTAACAGTTTATACCTTGGTGCTGCACACGTTAGAAGAAACACAGGTATCTCTATTTTCAACTCTATCTTTTTGGGTTGGCCTGCTGGTTTAATTATTGATGCAAGAAATGGTCGCGCACAAGAATTAAACATTTTAGATAGCACTACTCGTTTCAAAAATAATATCATTGCTGGTTGCGGTCCTGAAACAGGTACTGATAACTCTTCTTATCAGTTTATTGCTTCTTCTGCTAATGCAAGTTTATGGAACACAGATTCTCTAAAAAACAGAATGTCAAATGTTGCGTTTAGTAATAAAGTATTGGTAAATGTTAATGATACAAAATTAATCGCTCCATTTAGCTA
>CANEWV010000305.1 GCA_947442905.1 Chitinophagaceae bacterium
ATTTACAAAAGTTTTTGAAACAGTAGCTGGTTGCGTAAAACCTTCAAGTGGACTCCAGCCGCATTTGTACAGAATATTTTCTTTGGTAATCGTTTCTGGTGTATTTCTGTCAAGAAGCACTAAATCGGCGAAATAGCCTTCTCTGATATAGCCACGGTTCTTGATTTGAAAACAACGTGCAGGTGCATGGCTCATTTTTTCTACAACGCGCTCTATTGTAATTTTTTGCTCGGCCACATAATGAAGCATAAGACCTAGTCCGTGTTGCACGAGCGGAAGGCCAGCGTGCGCATGCATGTAATCTTCTTGTTTTTCGGCCCAGGTATGCGGCGCATGATCGGTGGCAATAATATCAAGGCGGTTATCCAGTAATCCTTCCCATAAAGCCGTTTTATTATGCGGTGCTTTAATGGCTGGATTGCATTTTATTTGATTGCCTAGCGGTCCATAGTCATCGGATGTGAAGTGCAAATGATGTACACATACTTCCGAAGTAATTCTTTTTTCTTCGAGGGGTAGCATATTGCTAAAGAGTTGCAATTCTTTAGCTGTGGTGATATGTAAAATATGAAGTCGTGTGCCAAATTTTTTGGCCATTTGTACCGCTCTAAAAGAAGATTCAAAACATACGTCCTCGTCTCTAATAATAGGGTGATCTGCAGCAGTTAATTTTCTATTTTCGGCAGCGGCAATTGCTAAATTTTGTTTAATGAGGCGCTCTTCTTCACAGTGTGTAGCAATCAAAACTTCAGACCCTTCAAATATTTTTTCTAATAAAATAGGGTTGTCAACTAGTAAATTGCCGGTAGAAGAACCCATAAATATTTTAACACCGCAGATATCATTTTTTTTATCGTTGGTCCTTAAAATTTCCTCTAAATTATCGTTAGACGTACCCATAAAAAATGAGTAGTTGGCAAGTGCATGGTTTTTTGCGATGTCATATTTTTGTTCCAGTAGCTCATGGGTAAACGCCGGTGGATTGGTATTAGGCATTTCCATAAAGGAGGTAACACCCCCGCGTACGGCAGCTTTTGCCTCGGTATAAATAGTTGCTTTGTGGGTAAGGCCGGGTTCCCTAAAATGTACTTGATCATCAATGACCCCAGGAATAAGTGTTTGGCCAGTGCCGTCAATTTCCTCGATACGCATGCTAGGATCGAGTTGTGGTCCAATTTTTTCGATACGCGTATCTCTAATCCATACGTCACCAATTGAAGTGGCGCCTTCGTTTACTATTGATACGTTTTTGATGACAATATTTTTCATAATCTTTTATTGAATGGTTGATGCACCGCTTAAGCGCCAACCTTAATCTTCTAAATGTATCGAAAATACAATCATTCTTGATTGCAATTTATCGAGCACATTGGAAAATTTAAGTCCACGATCTAGTTGATGTAAATTGGTAAGGCCGTAGCTAAATTTTATTTCTGGCGAAACGGTTACAAAAGGTAAATAAAAATTCAGACCAAGCCCTGCTTCTAATCCAAAATCAGCTGCGCGTAATTTTAACAAATCATCGGCGTTACGCGCTGTAGAATTGCTGGATAAATCAAAGTCAAATTTTGCACCACCTAAAATGTAGAGTCTAAAATTGCCAATACGATCGGAATTTAATTTAAAGTGAGCCGGAAGGCTTACTAGGGTTGAGGGTAAAATTTGTTGTTGTTGCGTTTGCTCGCCCGGCTTCACCGATTTTAATGTATAGTCGATGTATTTCGATCCGCCAATAATGAGTTGTGGATTGGCACGTAGTTCTATATGATCATTTATTTTGAGGGTTGCTAAAAGGCCCATGGTAATACCACCACTAGATGCAGGGTTTACATACATGATAGAATCAGAAGCTAAAAAAAGATCGGATTTGGTATGGTGTAAATAGCTGTTGTTGAAACCTAGTGTTAATCCAAAATAGTAAGGCAGGTCGTCTCTGTAAGAACGGTAAATTTCGCGCTGTGCATGTATACTGCTCACCGCGCAAAACAAAATGCCTAGGGTGGCTATTATTTTTTTCCGCAGTAAATAGTGCATATGCCAAATGTCAATTTCTTACTTGTAATAGATGTATAACCTACATTACCCATGATGTTTGTAAATGCATCTCCTTCTGGAAAAGCTTGCACACTATCATTTAAATATTGGTAGGCTTCTTTATTTTTTGCAACCATTTTACCAACGCCAGGCGCTACCAGGTTCATGTAAATAGTATAAAAGCCTTTAAATAAAAACTGTTTAGGTTTAGAGAATTCTAAAATAACGAGTTTGCCCCCTGGCTTTAACACGCGGTACATTTCTTGTAAGCCTATTTCTAGATGTTCAAAATTACGCACGCCAAATGCAACCGTTACGCCATCAAAATGGTTGTCATTAAATTTTATTTGCTCACTGTCTCCACTAATTAGATCAATCGAATTTTGTAGACCTAGGGCTGCAATTTTTTTTCTGCCTTCTGCAAGCATACCTTCAGAAATATCAATGCCCGTGATATGAGTAGGTCCAATAAGTTGATGTGTTAGTATGGCAACATCGCCAGTACCTGTGGCCACGTCTAAAATAATTTTAGGCTTCACTTCATTTAATGCATGAATTGCCTTTTTGCGCCAGCTTATGTCAATTCCTGCACTTAAAAAGCGGTTCAAAAAATCATATCTAAACGCGATGCTGTCAAACATGCTCGCCACCTGCTCCTTTTTAGTAAGCCCGCTTTGTTCATAGGGCACCACCTTATCATGTGCATACTTTCCCATAGGTTCCAAAGATACCAAATTATAGCCCTTTTAAGGGGCAATGTGGAGGCTTAAAAGCTTAAATACCCCGTTAATGTTTCGCAAAAATTCTTTTTCGAGCAATTCGCTCCCTTTTAAAGTGCGGCCGTATCTTCGTTCCAGCAAATGAAAGCAAGAATTTACAAGTCTACTGGAAGTTGGTATGTGGCCAAGGCTGAAACGGGCAAAATGTACAATGCGCGCATCAAAGGGGTGTTTAAAATAGGCGGACTTACCTCTACCAATCCTATTGCAGTAGGTGATGAAGTAGACATGCAAATTGAAGATGTACTTGAAGAATCAGCAATGATTGATACCATTTGTGACCGAAAAAATTATGTAGCGCGCGTGTCGCCGCACAACAAACACCAGCATCATATTATAGCAGCAAATCTTGATCAAAGTTTATTGTTTGCTACTTTAAAAGATCCAAAAACCTCACAAGGTTTTATTGACCGTTTTTTAATTTCTTGCGAAGCCTATCATATTCC
>CANEWV010000306.1 GCA_947442905.1 Chitinophagaceae bacterium
AAACAAGCGTCCGGCTTGTTTAATTTATTGCAATTGTCGCTTCAAAAAAAGTGGCATTTAAAAGGACATTGGAACTGGTACACAGAAATGCATCTGCAACAAAAAGTAGGAACAGGTCCTGTTAATGTGCCCAGTTTTTACACCAGAAATAGGCTCGCTTTTGAAGGTAATTTCTTCACCAATCTCGACGTATCAACAGGCCTAGATATGCAGTAGTTTACGGCTTATAACGACGATGGGTATTCTCCATTTTTAGGGGCTTATTTTTACCAAAACACCCAGCAGCTTTCCAATAGGCCCGATCTTCATGCTTATTTTCATTTCAGAATCAAACGTTTAAAAGGGTTTATCCGGGTAGAAAATCTTAATAGTTTAAATACGGCAAAGGGTTTTTCCTTTGATAAGCCCAATTTTATGACGGCGCTTTACCCAAATACCACCCTTTGGACCCGTATTGGAATCTGGTGGAACTTTATTAATTAATGTATTGTAGCTTTGTATTCATGAAGCGCCTCATTACCCTATTTATTGCACTTATATACCTGGTTATGTCTACTGGGTTTGTAATGAATAGTCATTACTGTATGGGGAGGCTCAGTTCTGTTGAGCTAGGTGTTTCGGAGGTTAAAAAATGCATTTGCGGCATGCGCATAGATAGCGCAAAAAAAAGCAAGTGCTGTCATTCTAAGATAGATGTTGTAAAGCTTGAAGATTCACATAAGTTAACTACCTCTACGATTGTTTTTGCAAATCTTATTGAAGCGTTAATACCACAGTTTTTTGTGGAGCCTGCTGTATTGTTTACAAAAGTATACACCGCAAATCAATATCTTAAAAAGTTGCCGCCTAATTTACACAAACAAGATACCTACAAAAGTATCGGTGTATTTTTAATTTAGGATATCCTACACTTTACTTTTTTTATTTCCTGTGCCATGTTATTTACGTGGCTCAACTTATTTATTATTCTTAAAATTTAATTGTATGAAAATCAAAACTCTTTTCGCGTCTATTGTTGCATTTGTATTATCTGCATCTGTAACATTTGCTCAAACAAAACCAACGCCTAAATCAGAAACTATTAAAGTTTGGGGTAACTGTGGTATGTGTAAAACAACCATTGAAACAGCAGCTAAAGATGCTGGTGCATCTACCGCGGTATGGAACAAGACCACTAAAATGTTAAAAATCACTTACCTAGCATCTGCAACAAGCAATACTAAAATTCAAGAGAAAATTGCAAGCGTAGGATATGATACCAAAGACCAAACAGCACCTGATGCGGTTTATAATGAACTTCCAGAGTGTTGCCAATATGAGCGTAAGGCAGCTAAAAAAAATTAATCATTCATAAAGTGTAATACATGAAAAAAATATTTTTATTGTTGATTTGCTGCTGGACTTTCAGCGCTAATGCGCAGGTGCAAAAAGTGAATTTGCAAGCTAGTGGCTTAACTTGTGCGATGTGTTCAAAAGCTATTTATAAAGCGGTTTCAGCCATTTCGTTTGTTGATACCGTTTTTGTAAATATTGAAGCGTCAACCTATGATATTCGGTTTAATAAAGAAATGACCCCTCAGTTTGATCAAATATCTAAAGCAGTTTTAGATGCCGGATTTTCAGTTGCTAATTTAACTGTTATGGTGAATTTTGATAAACAAGCTGTAGATAAAAATGGTTTATTTACACTCGATGGTATTAATTATAAATTGATGGGAACGCCACCGGCTACTTTGCAAGGCAGTAAAAAGTTTCAGTTAATTGGCAAGCAGTATATGCTTCCCAAAGATTTTAAAAAGATACCTATAACCCAGCTTGGTAATGTTGCATCTAATACCTACTTGGTGTCCGTAAAATAAAGTAACATGAAAAAAATAATTTTCTTTTTGTTACTACTAGCGGGTTCATTTGCAAAGGCGCAAGAGTTGTTTGTATACACAGAGCCTGCTAGTAATATGCCAGCAAAATCTGTAGCTATTAAGCAAAGTGCTAAATTTTTTGAGAAGGGTAACACTTCCAGTACCCGCCATGCCGCAGAAATAATGCTTGGTGCTAGTAAAAACTTGATGATTCACGGAGCGGCAACTTATGGTGCAATGAATAGAACGCCATTTGGCCTCGAAAGTATTAGGGCTTATGGGAAGTATCGTTTTTTTAGTGCCGATGGAATGTATAGTCATTTTAGAATGGCCGCTTTTGCTGAAATAGCACACAGTAACACTAAGCCCATGTACCAAGAAATCAATTTGCAAGGTGATCATGCTGGTATGCAAGCGGGCTTTGTATTTACGCAGCTATTACACAAATTAGCAGTGTCGTCTACGGTAAGCTATGCATCAATCAATGGAAATAGCAAAGCCCATCAACTTGTAATGGGTAATAAAGCGGAAGCGCTTAATTATTCACTGTCTTTTGGCCATTTAATTTTGCCTAAAAAATATATTAGCTACGACCAAACTAACTTTAATATTTATGCCGAGTTACTCGGTCAAGTAATACCTGGTACCCGCAAAAGTTACATGGATATAGCTCCTAGTATGCAGCTGATTATTAAAAGTAAGATCAAGTTTAATGTTGCATACAGGTTTAATGTGCAATCTAGTATGACCCGTATGGCTCAAACTAGCTGGATGCTTGGAGGCGAATGGCTGTTTTTGAATGCCTTTAAAAAGTAGTCAACTATATAATAGTTGACTACTTTTTTTATATATTTAATAAATTTTTTTAATGAGATTAGAAAATTCGTTGAAGAAGGCTGTACTTCTTTTGTTTGCATGCATACTATGTATAATTTCTAACGCACAAGTTTCTATAAGATTAGAACAAGCTATTGATAGCGCACTTCATAAAAATATCAATTTCCTTGCAAATAATTTAAAGATTGATTATGCAAAGAAAATGCAAAAAACGAATCCGGATTTTGATAAAACATTTTTAGATTTTGGTTTTGGACAGATCAATGGTTTTCAAAATGATAATCGTTTTGGCGCTTCTCAAACTTTTCATTTTCCAACTGTGTATAAAAGGCAAGCTTCTGTTAATGCATCTGCTGTTCAATTAGCGGAAACAAATAATTTGGTTGATAAAGAAGAACTTATTTACCTTGTTAAACAGCAGTATTATTCACTTCTTGTTTTGAACGAGCAGATCGTATTATTTGAATCAGCAGACAGCATCTATGCTTCATTTTATCAGCAATCAAAATCTAGGGTAGATTCTGGTTTATCTGATGTGCTTGAATTAAGTACAGTAGAA
>CANEWV010000307.1 GCA_947442905.1 Chitinophagaceae bacterium
AGGCTCTGTTGCATTTTTTTTCACGTTCCAAATATTTCCGATATCAGCAAATACGGCGCCACCAATTTTAACAGATGAAAAATCGGCTACTGTAAAACGGTATTCAATATTTGTTTCGAGTTGCATGTCACCAAAACGGTCTCTATACGTAGAGTTTACAGTGTCACTAAACACCGAGCTTCCTAGTCCTAATTGTCTTAAGCCCCAGGCGCGCATGCTATAGGGTCCACCCGCAATAAATTGTTTAAAGAATGGCAAGCTTTTGCCAATAACCGGATCCGAACCATAGTTGTAACCAAAGCCAGCAAAGGCACGGTAAGCTAGTTCAGATTTAGGATATCTATTTAATTGACGGTATTCGGTTTCTGTTTTAATGTAACGGTATACATTGTTTTTAATGCCCGGGAAAAGTTCAAAAATGCCACCTGCTTCTTCGGCACTAATACGTAAAAAGTGGCTTCTGTTTTTGTGCTTAACACTATTAACGGTTCTAATAAAAGAAAAGCTTTGGCTAAAAATATTTCCTTCATTAAAAGAGGCTTGCAAAAACGGGTTGTTTTTGATAAGGCTATCAAGTCCTGCAAGTCTACTGATACCATAGAGTTCAAGATTGAGTGGTTTATAAAGCCAAATATTATCGCCGTTCTTTTTTTGTTGGTGCCACTCATAACCAATACTTGTTACCAGTGATTTTAATTGGTAGTAATCTTTTCTATCAACATAAGAACCATTTATAGAAATAAGCGTGCGCCCATTATCTAATGCTTTTATTTTTTTCCAATTTTTAAACGGCTGCATGATATGCGGAATGGCATAGGTATGTCCTGCATTGATTAAAAATGTTTGTACAATATTATTATTGGTGGCGCCAATTAAATTTAATTCTACACCGGTTCTAAAACTAGTTACCGATTGAATGGCCTGCTTCCAAACATTGCGGTTGGTGTAATTTAAATTGGTAGAAATCCCAAGCGTATTCCCCGTTACAATATCTGCAGAGTTGCGGCTACCTTCTAAATCGATAGAAGCACTTTGCTTGATGGCAGGCACTAAAAACAAATGAATATCAAGGCTATCTTTTGCCGTTTTTAAGATGCGTGCATCTACTTGTTGCCAAGCGCCTATTTGTCCTAGTGTATTGAGTGTTTTGTAATAGAGTCCTTCGTTGTAAAGGGTTCCAGGGTTTAAATAGTTGTGTTGTACAAGTGGTTTGCTGCTAAATTTTCCCGTTTTATTGTGGAAAATCGCATCCTTGTAAAAATAATTTGATAAAAATTTATTGCCAATTAAAGTGTCTGTCGATTCGTAAATACTTACCTCTGGATAAAAGTGAACGGCTCTAATGGTAAAGGGTGTTGTTTGAACCGAGTCTAATGCATTTTTATTTTTGATGATAATATCCCAGTTGATATTTGATTGCTGTTTGGCCTGAATGCTGTCAATTCTATTAATTTGCTCAAAAGGATTGGTAACAATTGCTAGTAATTTAGTATCTACCGTATCAACTTCTGCAACCAATATTTCTTTGTTGAAACCATAGTAACCATTGTTTCTGTAAAGGTTTGTCAAACGGTCCAAATCTTGACTGATGGCTTCTTTGGTATACACACTGCCTTTTACAAGACGGCTTTCTTTATTATTTTGATGGGTAAGTGTTTGTAAGCTGCTATCATCAATGGCGTAGCCTACATTATTGACAATTGTTTTGCTGCCCGGTGTTATGCGCAGTACAATATGTGTTTGCAACTGATCGCCAACGGTGTCTACTCTTACAGAATCTGAAAACGATGCCCTATAAAAACCTCTTGTTTGTAAAAAGGCATTCATGAAACTAATAGAGCGTTGTAAATTGATGGGTTCAAATACTGCAGGCTGCTTCATTTTATAGAAAAAGCCAAATTTTTGTATACTTCTGATACGAATACTGTCGTCCCAGTAATTATCTAGTTCGGTAGTTAATTGTTTTTTCTCATCTTTGGACCCTGTACCGGCAATGTCAATTTTATTGTTGTAAACAAAAGCCTTGTTAAGGGGGTAGTTGACAACGGTGGTTCGGCGCTGTTCGGAACAACTAACTAGCAAACTAATCACTACCATAGTGACAAGGGTGCTGGTTAAATGATTAAAATTGCTTACTAAACGCATAACGATGGTAACGAAGTCTGAGCTCAAATATATCCAATCTTTGTCCGACAAAAAAGTTAGACTTGAAACCGGTTGTTTTATAGCCGAAGGCGTAAAGCTGGTTAATGAAATGATTGCTGCTGGTTATCCTTTAAAAGCCGTGTATGCGCTTGATAGTTGGGAGTCACCAGATGCTAGTATTGAAGTAACCCGTGTTGAGGCATTTGAGCTTGAAAAAATGAGTTTGCTTCAAACGCCCAATCAAGTATTAGCGGTTGCCATGATGCCCCAAAAACCAACGGAAATAGATATTACTGGACAGTTAACGATTGTGTTAGACGGCATTCAGGACCCTGGAAATTTAGGCACGATTATAAGAACGGCAGATTGGTTTGGCATTCATCAAATAGTAGCGAGTGAAGACACCGCCGATGTGTACAATCCAAAAGTAATTGGTGCAACCATGGGTAGTTTTATGCGCGTACAGGTGCACTATACAAATTTAGCTGCATGGATGCCTACTGTAAAAATTCCGGTGTATGGTGCATTACTAGAAGGCGAAAATGTATTTACAACCAAAGCGCCTAAACAAGGGCTACTTGTAATTGGTAGCGAAGGAAAAGGTATTAGAGAAAATATTATTGATTTTATTACACATCCGGTAACCATTCCTAAAACTGGTGGTGCAGAATCTTTAAATGCCGGTATCGCCGCAGGCATTATTGTTGCTCAATTAACGCGCTAATTATTATAGTTTGTTTGCGCGATTGGGGCTCCGTGTTTATTTGAATTCGATGGCTTTTACTGGACTCACTTTTGGTATGAGTAGGGTGGGTAAAAACAGAGATATAAAACATACCACACTGGTGCCGGCACAAACAGCGGCTACTTGCCACCAAATAATTTTAATGGGCGCTACCGTTATATAATAAGACGCTTCGTCGAGTGTGATAAATCCAGTAGCTTGTTGTAGTAAGCAAATACCCACGCCTATAATCAGTCCAAATCCAACACCAGCAAGGGTTATAAAGGAAGCGTATACAATAAATATTTTTTGAATGGTCCAGCTCGTTGCACCCATGGCTTTTAAAAGTCCAATCATATTGGTGCGCTCTAACATTAAAATAAG
>CANEWV010000308.1 GCA_947442905.1 Chitinophagaceae bacterium
CATTTAAAACAGTGCTTAAGTTTAAAGATGGATAAAAGAAAGTATTGTTATCTTTTTTAAGTGCCGATAATTTATCGGTACGACCTGTAATGTTTAAATTAAAATACTTGCCACCTTCTAAATCTACAGAGTATAACATAGAGTTTACACGCATGTCAGATGCAAAGTTGTAAGCAATTACCGGGTTTCTACTGTTCGCAAACGTATAAACGTTTGGTACGTTTAAATAGTTAGTAGTCGTAAACGAAGAATTGTAATTGAAGGTTCTAAAGTTAGCACCTGCAAAACCACTTGCCTTAAAGAAATTGGCAATAACAGGTGTTTTGAAATCGGCACGTACTTCAGAGTTGCTTTCAAAAAGTGATCTTCTGTCTTCTCTATAATCACCTTTGTTTTCTTCTCTACCATAAGGGTGAGCCGAAAAAGGCATTTTTTCATTTCTTAATAAATCGTAAGTCGTAACAGAAGTTCTAGCAAATAAATCAACAAAAGGATTTACCTTATATTTTAAGCTTGTATAAGCATAAATATCATTTTTGTAATGTCCTCTAGTCCACTCATAACTCATAAAATAAGGGTTATGATATCTTTGATATTCGGCATAGATACTTTGAACACCTTCTTTACCTGGCTGCCAGTAATTACGCATATCATCAATATTCCAATCCGCACCACCCCAAACTGTGATGTTATAAATAACTGAGTTTGGACCGTAGTTTACATCTGGAAAATTATCTGAAAACTGTTTGTTATAGTTAATATTCGCGTCTAACGTTAATTTAGAATTGAAACGTAAGGTAGAAGCTAAATTAATATTAGTAGTATTTAAACCAGTATTAGGAATAATACCTTTATTGTAAGTATTACCTACAGAAAAACGTAAATCAGCTTTTTCGGTAGAAGAAGCAACTGCAATATTGGTGGTATTTAAAACACCCGCTTCAATAAATCTTTTTAAATTGTCTTTACCGCGAGCAACCCAAGGAGTACCTGAACGCTTTCCAGTAACAGGATCTACAGGACTATCATATTGAGGAATTAATTGACCTTCAAACTTAGGTCCCCAAACGTCATAGTCAGCATCATTGGTTCCACCACCTAAACCATCACCAAACGCATAACGACCATGATCACCAGGACCATATTCGTCTTGTGTTTTAGGTAAAGCAATAAAACCTTTTTGAACCTGCGTAGAACTATTAAATTCTACAGAGAATCCTCTTTTATCTTTAGTTCCTTTTTTAGTATTGATGATAATAGCACCATTTTGACCTCTATAACCATATAAGGCAGAGGCAACTGGTCCTTTTAATACGTTATAAGACTCAATATCGTCAGGGCTAATGTTCCAAGTATCAGAATTGATAGGCACACCATCCACTACAATTAAATTAACACGACCACCACGTAATACAAGGTTTGGTGCTCTTAATAATTCTTGATTGATACCAACTGTTAAACCAGCAACCTTTCCAATTAAACCATTGATAGGGTTAACTTCTCTTGCTTTAACTAAATCAGCACCTTTAATATCTTGTGTAGAATATCCGAGCTTTCTTTTTTCTTTTTTCACACCAAGTGCTGTAACAACTACATCTTCTAAATTATCTGTAGATACTGCTAACTTGATATCTAATGTAGCGCCATTTACAGTAACAGTATAGGTTTGATAGCCTACATAAGTTACAGTTATTTTAGCACCTTTTTCTGCTTTAATGGTATAAGAACCATTGGCTGCAGAAAGTACTTTTTGACTACCATTATCAATAGTAGCGCCTTCGATAGCTTTTGAACTAACAGCATCGATAATTTTACCAGACACTGCAAGTGTTTGCGCTTTAGACTGAAATGCAAGACACAAAAATGTGCATGCCATTAGCAGTAAGCGAAATGGATTTCTTTTTGATTGCTTCATAAACAGGGTTTTAGTTTTCTTTTCGAACTACAAAACTATTTGCGGAGTGTAAAGGAATTGTTAATGGAAGGTTATGCTAATGTGATGCTTTATACAACCGTTTTTTGTTTATAATTTGGTAATACTGAAAACTAAATATTGTAGAAAAGAAGACACACCTTACTTGATTATTTGATTTTTTGTATACATTGTAACATGAACAAATCAAGATTTGCATTTTTTGATAGTAGTAGTGTGCAGCTACAGCTAAGTGAAGTGGAAATACCTGCACTACTTGAGGGAGAAATACTCGTTAAGGTTTCTTATACAACACTTTGCAAATCTGATATTCTTACATATACAGGAAAACGTCAAGAAAAAAATCCAACCATTTTAGGTCATGAAATTTGCGGTACCATTATAGCGTTTGGTAAAAACGCACCAACCCACGATTGCAGAAATACAAAACTTGAAATTTGCGATTTAATTACATGGGCAATATTTGCAAGTGACCCTTCAGATAGCATGTCTATGAGAGGGATTCCGCAAAAAGCGTCTGGTCTCTTTAAATATGGACATGAACAAATAACAGATACCAATCATTTACATGGTGGCCTCAGTGAATATATTATTTTAAGGCCCCATACACCTATCATTAAACCACTTGTAAATATTCCATTACCCGTTCTTACCATTATTAATTGTGCCGTAGCCACAGCAGCGGGCGCCATTCGAATCGCAGAAAATATAGAAGGAAAAAATATTTTAATTGCTGGCACTGGCATGCTTGGTGTTATTGCATGCGCCATGGCAAAAAGCAAGGGTGCAAAAAATGTGATTGCGGTAGATATAGATTCAGATAGGCTTTTAATGAGTACTTCTTTTGGCGCAACGCATACCATACATTTAGATACGATTGTAAGTATGCAAAAGTTTTCGAATTGGCTAGCTATTAATAAAATTAGTATCGATTGTTTTATTGATTTTAGTGGAGAGCCAACCACTATCGATCTAATCCTGAATCAATTATCGGTGGGTGGTATGGCCGTATTTATAGGATCTACCTATCCTCAGCAAAACATTACACTCAACGCCGAAACCATTGTACGAAATATATGGACTATCAAAGGCTTACACAATTACAATCAACAAGACCTTATTGAAGCCGTGAGTTTTATAGAGCAGGAATATCAAAATTATCCTTTAGGGACATTAATCAAAGGAGGATTTAATTTAGATAGCTGCGCCTTAGCTTTTGAATACGCCATCAAAGAACATCCTTACCGAGTTGGAATTTCACTTAAATAAAAAACCGTGTTAACCATAAATAAAAAAGACTTCTTAGTTAAA
>CANEWV010000309.1 GCA_947442905.1 Chitinophagaceae bacterium
TGGGTGGATTTAATGAGGCACTTCCGGGTGTAGTAGGTACGGTAAGAATTGGTGGCGAAGGGAAAGCCCTATTTTATAGCATTATGGAACTCGGGTATACCATTTATTATGATCCATCTATTGTAGTGCATCATATTGTAGAAACTAAAAAGCTTACACCAACCTATTTATACAATGTGGCTAGCGGTATGGGGCGTGGTGAAAAAACTAGAACTTTAGCCATTGGTGGTTTCCCTTATATTAAAAAAGTTATTGAATATTTAATGAAACTAGCTGCTGCTATTGTACTAGGTATTGGTTATACAATTAAAGGCAAACCACAACAATTTTGGCCCATTGTGAAGTTTAGAATTGATACCCTCAAAGGACTCATTGGTCTTTAATAGCTACAATACTTTATAAAGCTTTTTTACATTTAACAGTATAGCAGGCATCCATACGGTTAACCGTAGGCAATTACCTAAAAATAAAAATGCATTTTTCTTTTGCTTGATTGGATTTGCAACGATGCAAATTAGCGCTCCCCACATGTAATTGAGGTAATGGAATACGCACCAACCAAGTCCAAAAACTTTGCGCACCAATAAATGGTTGGATACCATGAGCTGCAAACCTTTTTTATCAAAAACATGATTGTAATCGTTAACCTCACTCCCACTTGCGTTAGAAATATTAACGCCTTCTAAATGTACAACACTTAAATTTCCATATAATTCAAGTGTGCCTATTTTACCAAGTCTGAAGCACCACTCTACTTCTTCGCCGTATAAAAAAAATGATTCATCAAGCATACCAGCTTTATCAATCGCTTCTTTTTTTACCATTAAAAAAGCGCCAGAAATCCAACCTACTTGTTGTGTTCCCTGCGCTTGATCCAAACTTGGTTTAGTTACTTGAGCACTAGAACCAATATTTTTAAGGATTGATCCCCAAATCGGAATTTTTAATAAATAATTTAATCCACCACGCATAAAATGAGAAGCAGAGTATTGCGGGAGGCCTTCTGGTGTATAGAGTTGAACCCCGCATGCAACTGCCTCACTCGCTTTTAAATTATTGTAACAAATAGTTAAACTACTATCAGTAAAATAAGTATCAGGGTTTAATAGTAAAATAGTGTCACCTGTAGAAGCCTCTATGCCTTTATTGCAAGCCCTTGCAAAACCAGCATTGTAGCCCATTTCGAGCCATTTGATAAAAGGAAATTGCTGCTGTAAACTTTGTTGATCGCTAAGGCTAGAAGCATTATTAACTACAATCCATTCTATATTTTCTGACCCGTACAATTGTTTAACTGAATCAAAAAGTTTTGTTAGCCAGGGTATAGAATGATAATTTACAATTACAACAGAAAGCATGCTTTTTAATGTTTGGGTTTGAACAAATAATTAAAAAACATAAGAGATTTAGAAATAGCCCCCATTTTTAAAATAGATAATGGAAAATATTTTTGCAAACCAAGCATATGAAGTATCACAGGTAAAATGGTGTTTTCAGAAACACCTGTGATAGTGATATCTTTAACTGAACGTATTTTATAGTTACGTAGTAAGCGCCAATAATAATCATAAATGAAAATATCCTTGAATGCTTTGTTTCCTATTTTAGTGGCAAACCAGATGTTTTCTTTAATAATTACGTCTTCGTTATTACGGCAAAAAACAGTTGTTTGATCTTCATGTAATCCAATGCTTACGAGATGCGCATCGAGGTATTTATAGGCATGACCAGTTTCTAGTAATTGAACATAATAATCTACATCTACAAGCCAAATGTATGCCTCGTCGTACCGAACAGTTACTTTATTACGTAACATGGTATTACTAGGTGGCCCAATAACGTTTGCCCTTACTAAATGATTGGGATGCTTTTGCATATCCTGTAGTAAAGATGGAATGGCTTGTAATTCTAATATTTGTCCATCTGGTTGGATAGCGGTATTTCTACAAAAAACAAAATCAACATTTGAATGATCCCTAAATGTTTGCACATAGGTTTCAATGGCATTACTCGATTCAAACCAATCATCTTGGTGCATTAGCATGTAAAACTCACCACTTGCTTTATTAAGTGCGTTGTTCCAATTTATAGGGCTTTTTAATGCTGGCCTGTTGTGATAATATTTAATGGAGATGCTAGAATTGTAAGATTCTATTGCTAATTTTATATCTTGGTTGGGAGAATCATCAGAAATGACAATCTCAACTCGCTTGTACGTTTGCTTGAGCACCGATTCGATGCAACGAACAACGTATTCAGGCTTTTTATAAGCAGGAATACATATAGATACAAGTGGTTGATTCATTAATGTAACGTAATTATGGGCTTGATTACAAATATACTGCAAGGCATTAGAAAAAACCTCAATTGGACTGAGGCCAAAACCAGGTTTGCACCTATTCCATGGGTTACATCGAAAATTATCAAACACGAAGAAGATTCCACCCTTAAATTAAGAAAACTAGGCCCTGTATCAGTTTTATACAAAAGACCTTACGAACTCCTTAAAACGTATAATGAAATATTTGTATGTGAAATATACCGTTTTGAATCTGTAAGCCCAAATCCTGTCATCATTGATTGTGGTGCGAATATTGGAATTAGTAGTTTATACTTTAAAACCATCTACCCAAATGCAACACTCATTGCTTTTGAACCAGATGATAGTTTAGCAGATATCTTTCAACAAAATATGGTTCAAAATGGTGTTATAAATTTTACACTTCACAAGGCTGCTGTTTGGACAGAAAACGGAACTATATCATTTAATAATAAAGGTTCAGAAGCTAGTAGTATTGATGTTTCTGGAAATAGTAGCTCAACAGTTCCAACCGTAAAATTAGCTTCGATAATAGCGGAACATTCATCCATTGATTTATTAAAAATTGATATTGAAGGTGCCGAATATCCTGTTATTCAAGACATTGCAAATGAGCTTAACCGGGTACAACATTTGTTTATCGAATACCATGGTTTAGCAAACGAAACATACAAATTAGATACCATCTTACGCATTGTTTCTGAAGCAGGCTTTAAGTGCTATATAAAAATGGCAGCCGATAATTTAGATATGCCTTTTTATCAAAAACAAACGGGCACCATCTACGATGTTCAACTTAATATATTTTGTTACAGGTAAATCAACCCCATATGACAAACCCACACATCAGTGTAGTTATTCCTTGTTATAATGATGGCAAGTATTTACCTGAAACCATTGCTAAACTCAA
>CANEWV010000310.1 GCA_947442905.1 Chitinophagaceae bacterium
ATTAATGATGTCCATCATTTCGCGCAGGCGTCTGTACTCGGGTCTAAAATCATGTCCCCACTCGGACATACAATGCGCTTCACCTACGGCAAAAAATGAAATTTTAAGATCACTAAAAAAATCAAGATTTTCTTGCTTGGTTAATGTTTCAGGCGCTACATATAAAAGTTTGGTTTTGCCACCTAGCAAATCATCTTTTACAATTTTTATTTGACCCTTATTTAAAGAAGAATTTAAAAAGTGTGCTACTTCGTCATTTTCACTATATCCGCGTACCAGGTCTACCTGGTTTTTCATGAGTGCAATAAGTGGAGATACTACAATGGCGCATCCCTCTTGCAAGAGCGCTGGTAATTGGTAACATAAACTTTTACCACCACCCGTTGGCATGATAACAAACGTGTCTTTACCGCTCAATAAACTGTTTATTGCTTGCTCTTGGGTGCCCTTAAACTCTCTAAATCCAAAATATTTTTCGAGTCCTGCGTAAATGTCAAAATTACTTGGGTCTACAATGGTGCTGGCCTGTCTAGGGCCTTTTATTTTAGCGGGCGCCTTTTTAGGGGCTGCTTTTGAGGTAGTTTTGGTGGTTTTAATGCTTGTTTTTGCCATTTCTCTTCTGTATTTCCTTCATAATCAACTAAAAACGGGGAATTGTCCTTTGTTTAAGTTAATCCTTTTTTTTGAAAGGACGGCGAAGTTAACAAAGAATGACCTGAATACGCGTGCTTTCATGTTAAAGTTTACCTTTGCAAAGCATGAAAAACACAATATTAGAAACCGCTTTACAAACCGTTCAATTAGAGGCAAAGTCCATTGCAGACCTAGCAACATTTTTGGAGGCGTCATTTGTTGAAGCGATTGAACTCCTTAACAACTGTAAGGGCCGTTTGGTTTTTAGTGGGATTGGAAAAAGTGCCCTGATTGCTCAAAAAATTGTAGCTACACTTAATTCTACCGGAACACCTTCTTTATTTATGCATGCCGCCGACGCCATTCATGGAGATTTGGGTGCGGTTCAAAAAGACGATATCGTTTTAATTATTAGCAAGAGCGGGGAGAGTCCTGAAATTAAAGCCCTTGTTCCATACATTAAAAACTTTGGAAACAAACTAATTGGCATTGTAGGCAATACTGAAAGCTATTTAGCTGCACAGTCGGACTATATTTTAAATGCATCGGTAACTGCCGAAGCATGTCCTAATAATTTAGCGCCTACTAGTAGTACAACCGCTCAACTTGTAATGGGCGATGTAATTGCTGTTTGCCTGATGCAATTAAAAGGTTTTACCAGTACCGATTTTGGAAAATACCACCCTGGCGGTAATTTAGGCAAGCGTTTATTTTTAAAAGTTGCGGACCTCACAAACACAGATCTTAAACCAACCGTATCCCTTAATACTCCATTAAAAAATGTGATTATTGAAATCACTAAAAATAGATTGGGTGTTGCAGTAGTGATTGATAATGATCAAATTGCTGGTGTAATTACAGATGGTGATTTAAGACGCATGTTAGAAAAAACGGTGCAGATAGAAAATATTACTGCAGCTGATATTATGTCACATACCCCCCACTTAATAGATCATCAAACTCTTGCTGTAGAAGCAATTGATAAGATGAAGCAAAATGAAATTAGCCATTTGGTTGTTACAAAAGAGGATAACTATTATGGCATATTACATATCCACGAACTTATAAAAGAGGGACTTATTTAGTTATGAATAAACACCATTACGTAGCCATTATGGCTGGTGGGATTGGCAGTAGGTTTTGGCCTATGAGTAGAACTGCGTACCCAAAACAATTTTTGGATATTTTACATACCGGAAAATCACTGATACAATGGACTTTTGAAAGGTATAAAACTTTTATTCCTTTAGAAAATATATACATTGTTACTTCTGAAGAATATGTATCGATTGTTAAGGAACAATTACCTGAACTTCCCGCAGAAAATATTTTAGCTGAGCCTTCTAGAAAAAATACGGCTGCTTGCATTGCTTATATCTCTTGTAAGCTATTACAAAAAGATCCTGAAGCTTCTTTGATTGTTGCTCCTTCTGATCATATGATACTAGATGCAGAACAGTTTAGAGCTACCACACACAAAGCACTTGAGTTTGTCAATCATATCAAATCGCTAGTTACGCTTGGCATTATGCCTACGCATCCGAACACGGGATATGGTTATATACAACACGATAGTTTGGAAGCCGGCGACGGTATTTTTAAAGTAAAAACATTTACCGAAAAACCAGACTTAGAACTTGCTAAAACATTTATTAGCAGTGGCGACTTTTTATGGAACGCTGGTATTTTTGTTTGGAAAGTAGCACAAATTGTAAAAGCATTTGAAATGTTTCAACCAGAAATGTTTGAACTATTTGATGCTGCAAAAGATAAGTTTAATACGCCGCAGGAAAAAGAAGCCATCGACAAAATATATCCACTCTGCGTTAATATTTCTATTGATGTGGCCATCATGGAAAAAGCAGACAATGTGTATGTAATACCATCGTCTTTTGGATGGAGCGATTTAGGAACTTGGAATAGCGCTTACGATAACCTAGAAAAAGATTATTTAGGTAACGCTGTAGCTTCTGACAATGTGATTGTTATTGATGCCACAAAATGTATGGTAGCAGGGCCCGCAAATAAACTCATGGTATTGCAAGGCCTCGATGATTTTATTGTAGTAGATTCGGAAGACGCTTTGCTCATTTGTAAAAAAGACAAAGAACAGTCCATTAAAGAATACGTTGCTGAAGTAAAACGTAATAAAGGTGACAAATATTTATAACCCATAATCGTAATGCATGTCTAATTTAAAAACAGTTATCACAGGATCGGGTTCTTATATACCTCCAAGCATCAAAAAAAATACTGATTTTACAAATCATCGTTTTTTTACAGAAAATGGAGAAGCGATAGAAACCCCTTCATCAGAAATTGTTGAAAAATTTAAAGACATTACAGGCATTGAAGAAAGACGCTACACCAGTTCAGATGTAAATGCGTCTGATATGGCTACCATCGCTGCAAAAAAAGCCATTGAAGATGCTGGGCTTGATCCAGAAACACTCGATCAAATTATTGTAGCGCATAATTTTGGAAACGTTTTAGACAAAACCATTCAAACAGATGTATTACCTGCGCTTGCATCTAGAGTGAAGCATGATTTGGGTATCAAAAATCCAAACTGTGTAGCCTACGATATTTTATTTG
>CANEWV010000311.1 GCA_947442905.1 Chitinophagaceae bacterium
CCTTTAACATCGTAAATAAAGGAACCAGCGTTCTTATAAGATTCAAAATTAATGGTAGCTAGTATTTGATCATGAGGGACTGCTAAAATAATGGCGTCGTATTTAGTTGCTAAACTATTATGATCAGTTAGTTTTACATCAAAGGACTTTTGCACCAATGCAGCATCTACCACCGGGTCATACATACTCACCTGTAACCCAGCAGCAGAAAGGGTTGTATAAATATCAATGACTTTAGTATTACGGGTATCAGGGCAGTTTTCTTTAAAAGAAAAGCCTGCTATTAAAACCGTTTTACTTGCAATGTTTCCATTAAATTTTGTGGCAAGTGCAGTAATAATTTTTTGCGCAACAAACACACCCATTTTTTCATTAACAGCCCTTCCTGATAAAATAACATGCGGCTCATACCCTACTGCTTTTGCTTTAAACGCAAGGTAATGCGGATCTACACTAATGCAGTGCCCTCCTACTAGCCCAGGGCTATAGGGTAAAAAATTCCATTTGGTGCGCGCCGCTGCAAGCACTTCTTGTGTATCAATTTGCAGGGCATCAAAAAGTAATGCCAGTTCATTCATAAATGAAATGTTCACGTCTCGCTGTGCATTTTCTATAGCTTTTGCTGCTTCCGCAACTTTAATACTAGAGGCTGCAAAAACACCCGCTGTAATAATAGACCCATATAAACTTGCAAGCTGCTCGGTAACAGCTGGCGTACTTCCAGTTACTACTTTTACAATAGACTGTAATGGACGCCCTGTATCGCCCGGATTTATTCGTTCTGGCGAATAGCCCACAAAAAAATCTTTATTATACACAAGTCCACTATGCGCCTCCACCACCGGCACACAAACTTCCTCGGTACAACCTGGATACACCGTAGATTCATACACCACAATGCCTCTGGGTTGTATATACTTTCCAACAAGTTCACTAGCAGCGGTTAAAAAACTTAAATCAGGTAAGTTATTTTGTGTAAGTGGTGTTGGGACGGTTACAATAAATATGTTAGCCTCTGATAAATCGTTTGAATTGTGCGTGAGGGTTAAACCTATATGGCTATTTGTGGCGCTCATCGCGCCTTTTAAAACCGCTGCCGATACTTCATGCGTTGCGTCGATTCCCTCATTTAACTGATTGATCCGTTCTGCATTGATATCATATCCAATAACCCGGTACTTAGCACTAAACGCAGCTGCCAGCGGGAGTCCCACATATCCAAGTCCAATAACGGCAATAACAGGCTGCTGCTTCATACCCGGTAAAGATATAAAAACGTAACTTTGAAACACAATTTGAAATACATGAAACTACGCATTGGCTACGGCATTGATTTTCACCAACTGGTAGAAGGTAGAGATTTGGTTATTGGTGGCGTTGCCATTCCACACCATAAAGGCGCCCTGGGCCACTCCGATGCCGATGTATTATTACACGCTATTTGCGATGCCCTCTTAGGCGCCGCTTGCCTTGGAGATATTGGTGTTCATTTTCCGGATACCTCAATGGAATTTAAAAATATTGATAGTAAAATTTTACTTGCTAAAACACGAGCGTTAATTGAGGCCGAAGGTTATGCAATTGGAAACATAGACGCTTCACTTTGTTTAGAAGCGCCAAAAATTAAACCCTATGTTGCCACCATGCAAGAAACCATTGCAGGTATACTAGGCATAGGTATTAAAGATGTTTCTATTAAAGCAACTACTACCGAAACAATGGGTTTTGTTGGCCGCCAGGAAGGTCTTGTAGCCCACGCCGTTTGCCTTATTCACCAAGTTTAAAGGCAACGCCCAGGCGCATGGTATTGGATAATGGATTACGCGTAATGCCCGCTCCGGAAGGAATCAGATACGACAAATTGATATCCATAAAATCAAGTTTAAAGCCAGCGCCTACTGTGGCGTATTTTCTGTTGCCGCGGTTTCTGTTTTCATAAAAATATCCAGCGCGAACAAAAAACTGATCGTTATAAGCATACTCTGCACCAGCAGATACTTGCATAGATTTTCCAACACCCGTTCCATCGCTAAAAGATTTTAACCAGCTAGCAACTACACCACCCGTGCGGTACTCCGCTAAATTGGCAGAATCTACACTGTACACTCCTGTTGCAGTAGGAGCTGCAGGTACGAGTAATTTATTTACGTCGAGCGCAAATGTAATTTTATTACTTCCGTCTACATCTTTTGTATAAGAAACCCCTGCACCAAAGTTTGCAGGTATAAAATCTTTATTTTTTGCATCGTTGGTGTACCCAATTTTTGTTCCCAAATTTGAAAGCACTACACCCCAGCGTAAACCTTCACCTTCGTCAGTAGCGTCATGATACACTGATACATCCGCAGAAACAGCGTTACCCGCTTTGTATAAGACGCCTGTTCCAACATCACCCACAACAAGACGTGAATTAATATATCTAAGCGCCACACCCACACTCATTTTGTCATTCAGCATACGCGTGTAACCTAGGTCTACAGCAAATTCCGAAGGTTTTACCGAGTTTAATAAATTACCAGAATAATCTGTTAACTGAATGTTTCCTAAACTAAAAAAACGAAGTGATCCGGTAACGGCCTGCACATCATCGAGTTGACTATAACCCGCAACAGTTGCTAAATACACATCTGTTAAACCTAAATCTTTTAACCATGGCGTGTAGTTAACTGCAATGGCGCTGCGCTTTTTTGCAAAATTTACTTTTGAAATATTCCAAAAAGAAGCATTGGCATCCGCCGAAGTTGCAATAGCTACATCACCCATACCACCTGCGCGCGCATCTGGTGAAATACGCAAAAATGGAACCGCCGTAGACACAATATTTATAGAATCGGCTTGAGCGATTGCAGTTGTGCTAATGGTAGTTGTTGTAATAATTGCGACGATTGCGATTGTTGCGCGAAAAAGTTTGCGTGCATTTTTAGATGCGGCAGTTAATGGCGCTTTATACGTTGCGTGAAATGTAGACATAATCAAATGTTTTGTGAGAATCCAGTAAAATTTTTAAAGTAAAATTTAAACCATTCAAAACATTTAGTACAAAAGTGAGGTTACAAACAAATAAGTTTTCCGGAGCTTTGGTAGTTAGTGCCCGCAGCGCTTATTTGTATTTTGTAAATATATACATTTCTTGCAATTTTAGAACCGGCGGCATCTGTCCCATCCCAAGTAATTTGAACATTTCGGGTACCATTTGTATTAGCGGTTTTATTAATCTGTTTCA
>CANEWV010000312.1 GCA_947442905.1 Chitinophagaceae bacterium
CCAATTAAAAGGGGCACAGCGTTTACTGGATTTAAATGCAGCAAAAAAAATGTTGGCAGCGGCAAGTATCTCTGAAGATTCTATGCAAAAGATGGACGCCATGGAAAGCCAAATGACTGCGCAAATTAAAAGAAGAAAATCGCAGGGCTTAAATGAAAACTATGCACGTGAAGTAATGGAATTACACACCCTTGGCGTTAATGGCGGATATACACAAGCCGATGTTACCGCATTAGCAAGTGCTTTAACAGGGTGGGGTGTAAGACCAGTCTATGAAGAAGGCCCACTCGCTAAAAGATTTTCGAATACACCTCCTGCACAACTTTTACGAAGGGGACTTGTAGTAGAAGATTATTTTTTATATAGTGGTGAGAAGCATGATGAAACTGAAAAAATAATTTTAGGAAAAAAGTTTCCAGCAAACGGTGGATACAAAGAGGGTACAGAAGCCCTTGCCATGCTTGCTGCGCACCCATCAACCGCGCATTTTATTGCGAGCAAGCTCGCTGCTAAATTTATTGCAGATGCGCCGCCAACAGCGGTTGTAGATGAAATGGCTAAAACATTTTTAGCAACAAATGGCGATATCAAAGAAGTATTATTAACCATGGTCATGCACCCTGGTTTTTGGGCCAAAGCCAAGGAAAAAGAAAAAATAAAATCTCCATTTGAGCTTGCCGTAAGTGCCATACGTGCAACGGGCACCGAAGTAGTAGCGCCGTATCAGGTGTTTACTTGGTCCGAAAAAATGGGTCAAAAATTTTATTTTTATCAGGCACCAACCGGTTTTCCGGACAGGGCATCTTTTTGGATTAATACGGGTTCTTTATTAAATAGAATGAATTTTGGCATGGCGATTGCTGCCCAAAAAATACCAGGGTTTAAAACCAACTTACTGGCGCTGAATCAAAATCACGAACCAGAAAGTGTGGAAGACGCGCTTCAGACCTACACCAAGTTACTACTGCCGGTTTCGGATCAAAAAGAAAATTCGGAGCGCATTATGTCTATTGTGCGGGCACAAAACATCGATCAAAAAATTGCATCCGCAACAAAAGACACCGGTGTTATGCAAGACATGCAAAAGGAAGCGATGACGCAAACAAATAACACTCCGCTAAAAAGTATGGCACAGGTAGTAGGTGTTATTATTGGTTCACCTGCGTTTCAGCGTAAATAAATAATACCATTATGGCAAATAGAAGGGCTTTTATGAAATCGGGCGCGCTTGCATTATTTGCAACTGGCATTAGTGGGCTTCCTCGTTTTATTACAGAGGCAGCAGCGGGCACTCAAATGCTTCCGATGTATAAAAAAAATAAAACCTTGGTTTGTATTTTTCAACGCGGAGCCATGGATGGCCTGATGGCCGTAACACCTTTTGCAGATCCTGCTTTACAACTCGCAAGGCCAGGTTTATTTATGAGCCCCACACAATATGCAGGTGGATCATTTAATTTGGATGATCACTTTGCCATGCACCCTTCACTAAAAAGTTTGTTCCCCTATTTTAATGCAAAAAATTTAGCCGTGGTACATGGTGTAGGAAGCCCCAATACCACCAGAAGTCATTTTGATGCACAGGATTATATGGAGTCTGGAACTCCGTTTGCAAAAGGCACCGCTAGTGGTTGGCTGAATAGAGCGGTTGGATTACTGGGTCATGCACCAACGACATTTTCTGCGGTAAGTGTTACCAGTTCTTTACCCCGCAGTTTGTATGGCGACGCCGATGCCATTGCTATTAATAATTTGCAGGATTTTTCGATTCAATTAAAAGGGAATCCGATGGCAGCGGGCAAAGCGGCTTCTTCATTTGAACAACTCTATGATCAAACGACGAGTGAACTATTAAATAAAACAGGAAAAGAAAGTTTTGAAGCGCTCAAAATTTTGAAATCCAATAACATCAAAAATTACCAGCCTGCTAATGGCGCGGTATATCCAAATTCGGCACTGGGTAATTCATTAAAACAAATTGCAACACTGATTAAAATGGATGTTGGACTTGAAGTGGGTTTTGCAGAGAGCGGTGGTTGGGATACGCATTTTAACCAGGGAACAACAAACGGAATTTTTGCACGCAACTTAAAAGATTTTTCAGATAGTATTGCTGCGTTTTGGCAAGACCTGGGTGAGCGTCAAAGCGAAGTGACACTGATGACTATGACCGAATTTGGCCGTACCGTTGCACAAAATGGAACAGGCGGTACCGACCATGGTAGAGCTAGCTGCCTATTTGTTTTAGGTAATGATGTAGCCGGCGGAAAAGTATATAGTAACATGGGCAGTCTTGCAAAAGATAATTTAGAAGACGGTAGAGACTTACCTGTTACCACAGATTTTAGATCCGTGTTTAGCGCAGTAGCAGAAAATCATTTGCAGCTAAAAACAAATGGCAATTTGTTTCCAGACTGGTCCGGCGCCTCATTAAAAATGATGCTATAATTTTCCGTTTTTAATTTCGTCTACAACAGCTGGGTCTAATAGTGTACTTGTGTCGCCTAAATTTTCTGTTTCACCCTCAGCAATTTTGCGCAGTATTCGGCGCATAATTTTTCCACTTCTTGTTTTTGGAAGCCCTGACACAAATTGAATTTTGTCTGGCTTTGCTATAGCACCAATGATACGCGTAACAGTTTGTAAAATATCTTTTCTTACAAGTTCGCCAGAACCGTGTGTGTCCTGTGCATGCGAACCATTATAAATAACATAGGCATAAATACCTTGTCCTTTTATATCGTGCGGATAACCAACAATAGCACTTTCTACAACACCTGCGTGCATGTTAATGGCATTTTCTACTTCGGCGGTTCCTATTCTATGTCCACTTACGTTTAATACATCATCTACTCTTCCGGTAATTCTAAAAAATCCGTCTTTATCTTTGAGAGCACCATCTCCTGTAAAATACATGTTCTCGTAGGTAGCAAAATAGTTGGTTCTGCAACGCTCATGATCACCGTATGTAGTGCGTAAAATAGATGGCCATGGCGATTTAATACATAGGTTTCCTGAAATGGTTTCGTCTCCTTCTGCAATCACTTCTTGACCATTTTCATCTACCAGCACCATTTCAAGACCTGGCATGGGAAGTGTTGCCCAGCTTGGCTTTGAAGGGGTAATGCCGGCTAAATTTGAAATCAAACAACCACCAGTTTCTGTTTGCCACCAAGTGTCTACAATAGG
>CANEWV010000313.1 GCA_947442905.1 Chitinophagaceae bacterium
AGCTTTAAAGAGCCATTAAAATTAATGGCCATGTACCATACCACTAAATCTACTAGCATGGGTTTCAACTACAACAGAAACAACCGCTGGCAGTTTTATGGCTTTTATACAACACCTACCAGAGCACTTGTTGGCTTAAATGCTGGTGGTTTTGAAATGGGTGTGCAATTACGAATGGGAAAATAACAAAGCATAACTTATTGATTATCATTTGTAACTTATGGATTGTTACAAATTTTGACTCTATTATGCCATAATAATTAAACAAAGATGTCCGTTCTTGAGGATATTTACATTTTATGTAATACCATCCACCAAGCGTATTTTCTTTTATGAGTTTTTCCCCTTACCTGTACTTCTCATTTGTATTCATTACCATTTTTTCAATACTAGAAGTTACCAAAAATTTTAAGCATTCTGTATTGCTTAAAGTTCAATTTATTGGACTACTAACGTTCGCTAGTATTGTAAATCTCTTATTATTTATAGGGCATTTATCGGAATTAGAATTATCAATTGTTAGGCTACTCATTGATATCATGCCCATGTTTGTGCTAAACATTGCACTCATTTTATATGCCTATAAAATTCCAACCTGGGTTTTTATTGGAGAAGGTCTAACTGCTGTAGTAGGAATAGTACTAGTATCTATATACGCTACACCCAACACTATTTATTTCTTACATACCGATGCTTTTCAGTTTTACGCGGTTGCATCTACCACAAATTTGTATTTAAAAATATTTCGAATTATACTACTAGCCGCTTATTTTATATTTTTTTGCGGGTTTATTGTTAAGACTAGTTTTTTTGAAAAACAAAAAAATCAATTTTATACGCCACTGCGTTTTTGGACCACACTCATGATACTGGGTTTCCTACTGTATATTTTTGAAAATACACTCCCTATTCATGAGTACACAAAAGGGGTATATTCGACACATATCCTTCCTGTAGTTTTAGTTTTAGGCATCCTTTACAGGCCTCATAGTATCAATGCGCCTTGGTATCATTATGATTTGAGTGATGTCAACAAGGTTGAAATCTCAAAAGACAGTTTTGAGGTGGCGTTTTATACGTCTCACTTTTATTTAAAAGAAAAAGCTAGTATCGAAAATTTGTCAGTTGATTTAGATTCAAACAAAATCATT
The DNA here is from genome assembly GCA_947442905.1 of Chitinophagaceae bacterium. Next base: position 1,152 of record CANEWV010000313.1, read on the forward strand.
GTCACCGCTTTTATTAAAAAGAATACAGGCCTTGGTTTTGCCGATTTAATTAATAAAAGCAGGGTTGATTATTTAGTAGAACTATTGAGAGATCGAAAGCACGAAGAATATACCATTGAGGCATTAGCAAAAATGTCAGGTTTTGGCTCTAGACAAACCATGTACAAAGCATTTGCTAAATTTAAAAAACAGTCTCCCACCGAATTTATAGATTCTCTAGATCACTAATTGTTGCGGATAATACATGAATGTTACATGTAATTATAGCTTTGCGACATAGAAAATAATTTAATCTATCAATTAAAAAATATTTTAGCCTCACTTCTTTTGTTTTGCTGCATAGCATCATCTAAAAGTTTCGTGTATGCTAAAACTTTTACTCTTTTCTTTTATCTCCTTTTTCTACATTAATGCTTTTGCCCAAATTGTAATTCCTCCAGCAAGCCCCTTAATTTTAAATACAAGTGGCGGTACAGGAACCGTGTCTAGCTCTTACATTATTGATTGGAGTGTTGGGGAAGCTACTCTTATTGATACTTATTTTGCTAGAAATGGGTCCCCAAGTAATCGGGTAGGCACTTTTTGGAACGTTACAAGCGGTGTATTACAACCATTTGATAAATTATATAAGCCAAGTAGGCCCACATGGCTTGCTGAAGAAGTGATTATTTACCCTATCCCAGCAGTTGGTGTCATTACCATCAATATTCAATCTTTTGCAGTTGGTAAACTAATGTTTCAACTAGTTACGCAAGAAGGTAAAATTTTAGGCACCACAAGTATTGATAAAAATGGGTTTCAACTTATTGAAAAAACGGACTTAACCAGATTAAGCGCCGGCGTCTATTATATTAAGTTGGTACTTGAAAATACAAACGGAGAAAAAATAAAATCAGGCGCATTTAAAATCATAAAAGAAAGACAATGATAAAAAAGTATATTTTAATGCTAGGTATGTTGGTTTTGGTTGCTTCGGCGATAGCGCAAGTACCGCAACAATTAAATTACCAAGGAATTGCCCGAAATGCAAGTGGGGAGCCTATATCAACGCATTCTATAACAGTACGTTTATCCATTATTGATAGTGCTGCTAATGGTCTATTAACCTATCAAGAAACAAAAACAGTTGCAACCAACTATGTTGGTTTGTTTACGATTGTAATTGGGGCTCCAGGTGGTGTTAATGTTATTGGAACCATTGCTTCTATTAACTGGGCTTCTGGAAAAAAGTATATTAAATTAGAAATTGATCCAAACGGTGCAAGCAATTTTACACTTGTAGGCATGAATCAATTACAAAGTGTTCCCTTTGCCTTATCTGCAGAGCCTGTAGGACTTGCCGCTGGTGATTTAACTGGAAACTATCCTGCACCTTCTATTGCCAATGGTGCTGTTACACTCGCAAAAATGAATCCTTTGGTTGTTACAACAATTAATGGAAAGCTAAGCATTAGTGATACTGCCTCAATGCTTCTGCCTTATGTTAAGGAGTCAACAATAACCAATTTGTTGTCAAATACCGTAAGTCAATCTGATCTTGCATTAAAAGAAAATACATCTAATAAATCGGCTACTACTACACTTGGTACTAGCGATATTTTATTTCCTACGCAAAATGCAGTAAAAACCTATGTAGATGCTGCTGCTGCTAAAATCAATTTAGCCATTAACAATGTAGACAATTCATCAGATTTAAATAAACCTATTAGCACACAAACACAAGCCGCTTTGGATGTAAAAGAAAACACAGCCAATAAATCTGCTACCACAACACTAGGTACTAGCGATGTTTTATTTCCTACGCAAAACGCAGTTAAAACCTATGTAGATGCTGCAGTTGCTTCAACAGCTGTGTCGGACGGATCAATTACGGATGTCAAAATTGTAAGTGTAAGTGCCACTAAATTAACGGGCGTGGTTCCAGTAGCAAATGGTGGTACTGGTGCAAGCACTATTGCTGCTGCTAAAACCAATTTAGCACTCAATAATGTAGATAATACAACAGATGTAAATAAACCCATTAGCA
>CANEWV010000314.1 GCA_947442905.1 Chitinophagaceae bacterium
AATTCTTCCAATATAACTTCCGCAAAAGCCCCGCCTAAATTAGGATCACTTCCACTACCCAATTCATCTATAAAAAATAATGTTTTACCATTAGCCACTTCAATAAAATGCTTCATGTGCATTAAGTGACTCGAATAGGTACTTAATTCAAACTCTAAATTTTGTGTATCACCAATATGAATAAAGAGTTGTTTAAAAATGCCCATTTGTGAGTCGGAGCTTACGGGTACCAAAAGTCCACTCTGCATCATCAACTGATTGAGTGCAATGGTTTTCAAGGTAACGGTTTTACCGCCAGCATTGGGGCCGCTGATAATTAAAATACGCTGCTGCGCATCTAATTTTATATGAACGGGAATGGTTGTTTTTCCTGCATTTTTATTGTATAAATATAAAAGCGGATGGTAGGCATTAATGAGTTCGATATGCGCCTTATCTAGTAGCTCCGGCAAATTAGCATTCATATCAATGGCTAATTTTGCTTTGGCTTTTATAAAATCAAACTCGCCAGTAATTTGTAAATACGCATTTAGTAATGGTGCATACATAGACATAGTAGCTGTAAGCGCGCGAAGTATGCGCTGCACTTCTTTCCCTTCTTCATGTTCTAAAGCAAATACCTCATTGTTAAGTTCAATGGTGTCTTCGGGTTCAATAAACGCGGTTTTTCTGCTATCACTTTCACCATGTAAAATTCCTTTTACTTGTCTTTTGTGTTCCGAAAAAACAGCGACTACCCTTCTCCCATTACTAAAACTTTCATCGATATCTGCAGTGTATCCAGCCTTTGCTAATTTTTGAATTACTTTTTCAAACATGCGCCTTAGTTCATTGCGGCGCTTGTATAAACTGAGTCTTATTTTTTGTAAATCATCGGATGCATTGTCTTTTACAATACCCTGTTCATCTAATACCGCATCAATACTATCCTTGATATTTTTTTCGTAGTAGGCATCATTTAGCACCTGTGCCAACGCACTAAAAGAAGTTCTTTTTTCGGGGTCAAACCACCTAAAAATATTTTCGGCATTAATGGTTAATTTTCTGATAAGCATCCACTGCTCTCCACCTAATAAAGCCCCAGGGATCCCTAATAATTTTAATTCTTTTTGTAAGTGAAACGTAAAATCATTGGGGAAATACTGCGCCTGTCTTAATAGCATGGCAAACTCGTGTGTTTGGCGCAGCTCTTTTTGGATATAGTCTTTGTGGGTATGAATGCGTAAATTTTGAGCACGCTCCTGTGCATACACCGTTTTACAATGCGCTTCCAACAAAGCTTTAACTTTGTCAAACTCCAACTGATAAAGGGCGGTATCGGGGTATAGTCGCATCATAATGTTAAAAACAGCGCAAAGGTAAGCGAAGCGCGGTTAAACCTTTTACAAGAATTTATGTTTTAATAAAAATAACGGATCATCCAAGGATCCTTACTTTTGAACATAAATATTACGTAATGCGTTTATTACTTGTAACCCTTTTTGCAGCCACCTGCCTTACCGCATGCAGCCAGACACCTAATACTAAATCTAATAATAAAGCAAAGCCCATGACCAGTAATCCAAATGCGAAACTTGAAACCATTTATTTAGGAGAAGGTTGCTTTTGGTGTACAGAGGCATTTTTTCAGCGTATTAATGGGGTAATTAGTGTAGAAAGTGGCTACGGCGGTGGTTTTGTAGAAAACCCAACCTACGAGCAGGTTTGCGATAAAAATACAGGCCACGTAGAGCTTGCGAAAGTTGTTTTTGATCCGGCTATTGTAAGTATCGACGAAATACTTGAAATATTTTGGAAAACGCATGACCCTACTACCCTAGACCAACAAGGAAATGATATTGGCCCGCAATATAAAAGCGTGGTGTATTATGTTACGGAAACTCAAAAACAAGTAGCTCAAAAATACAAAGAGGCCCTAGATAAAAGTGGCGCTTTTAGTGCACCTATTGTAACAACGATAGAGCCTTTTAAAAATTATTATCCTGCCGAAAACTACCACCAAAATTATTACAATAGTAATACTGGTCAGGGCTACTGCCGTTTTGTAATTGCACCTAAATTAGAGAAGTTTGAAAAAGTGTTTAAAGATAAATTAAAACACTAATTAGGAAGTTTTGTGCGCCTTAGTTCGAGTAAATTAAGTGCATTAGGTCTAAACCCTTGCACACCAGGTTGCACCAAATGAATGGCCATATCATACCACATTGGAATAATGGGTGCTTCATTAATAACGAGCTGATCCATTTTTCTATACAGTTCATACCGAACACTATCGCGCGTTTCTAAAAGTGCTTTTTCATAGAGCACATCAAAATCCGCATTTTTAAAACGTGTGTAATTGGGTGGTGCCGGATTTTTGCTATAAAACATAGCCATATAATTTTCGGCATCGGGGTAATCGGCAATCCAACTAGCTCTAAAAAATAGTGCAGCAGACTTTGCTGTATGTTCTAACAATAAACTTTTTTGAATCACTTCTACCTGAACCGGAATACCAACTTCTTCCATTTGTTTGGCAGCAAATGATGCAATATCGGCGTAAATAGCCACCGTTAATAATTTAGTTGTAGGTAATCCTTTACCACCCGGATAACCAGCAGCAGCAAGGAGTTCACGCGCTTTAGCCGGATTGTAGGTATAGCCTTTTACATAATCAACATTGTTAGAAGGAAGCCCAGCAGGCACAAATCCAGCCTGGGCCGGAATACCAATTGAATTGCGCATGTACATCATCAACTGCTTTTTGTTAATGGCATAATTCATGGCCTGACGCACCAATGTATAACGCGTAGCAGCACCTTTAGTAATCACATTATTTGTATCAACTACAATACCAAAATATTCGGTGTTTAAATATGGATGCTTTAGTAATTGAATTTTACCTTCCCAATCTTTTCGGAGTGTTCCATTTTTGGTTAAAATTTCATCTTTAAAAGAGGCGTCAATATCATTTACAAAACTAAGTTTGCCTTGTCTAAACTGTAAAAACTCGGTGGCTTTGTTGTCAAAGAAATTAATTTTTACGGCGTCTAAGTAAGGTAACTTAACACCAGCCGAATCTACCTCCCAGTATTTTTTGTTTTTGTGTAAAATAAGTGCTTCACCTTCATCCCAAGATTTTAAAGTAAATGGGCCCGTACCACAAGGATGTCTTCTAAAATCTTTGCCGT
>CANEWV010000315.1 GCA_947442905.1 Chitinophagaceae bacterium
GCTTTAACGTTGTAAGCAGCTACTGCATCATTGAAATCGTTACGCGCAACTTTGATACGGTTTTCGGTACCTTCTAATTGCGTTTGTAAACCTCTAAAAGCATCGTTGGCACGAAGGTTTGGATAGTTTTCTGTAACCATTAACAACTTACCCAACGCTTGTGATAATTGACCTTGCGCTGCTTGGTATTGTTGAATTTTTTCTGGAGATAAATCGTTGGCATCTAATTTTACTTGTGTAGCACTTGCTCTTGCGCTAATTACATTTTGTAAAGTTGTTTGCTCAAAATTAGCTTCGCCTTTTACGGTGTTTACTAAGTTTGGAATAAGATCGGAACGACGCTGATAATCACTCTCTACATTCGCCCATTTGTTTTTTACTGTTTCGTCTAATGTTACCAATCCGTTATAACCGTTACAACCGCATCCACCTAATAATAATACAAGGGCAGCAATGACAATAAGGGTTAAATTTTTTGTACTCATTTTATTTGGTTTTTTATTTTATATAGCAAAGTAAGCAAATAGTATGCCACCCCAAATATTTGGGCTTGCCGTTTATCACAATTTAACAGAAATTAAGGGTGCTATGCAGTTATGGCAGCTATTCCGGGTAAAACCTTGCCTTCAAAGTACTCAAGCATGGCGCCTCCACCGGTAGATACATAGCTTACCTTGTCTGTAAAGCCAAAGATGTTAACAGCGGCAACGCTATCTCCACCGCCTACCAATGAAAATGCGCCTTTTACGGTAGCAGCGGCAACAGCCACGGCAACCGCTTTGGTTCCCGCTTGGTAATTTTCCATTTCAAAAACGCCCATGGGACCGTTCCATAAAATGGTTCTACTGCTTTCTATAACGGCTGCAAATTTGGCACGTGTAGCTTCGCCAATGTCGAGGCCCATCCATCCGTCGGGGATAGACATGCTTTCACAATTTTTACGCTCTGTGGTATTAGAAAATTCGGTGGTAATAATATTATCGACAGGGAGGTGAATGTTTACACCCTTTGCTTTTGCCTTGGCTAAAATTTCTAGCGCTAGTGGCATACGGTCGTCTTCACAAATAGACGTACCAATGGTTCCACCCTGTGCTTTAAAAAAGGTATATGCCATACCGCCACCAATAATAATATCTGTGGCACGGTCTAGTAAATTTTCGATAATTAATATTTTATCAGACACTTTAGCACCGCCAATAATAGCAGTGAAAGGTTTTTCTGAGCCATGTAAAACTTTTTCGGCACTGGCTACTTCGGCGTTCATGACAAGGCCAAACATTTTACTGCCTGGTGCAAAAAACTGTGCAATTACTGCTGTAGAAGCGTGCGCGCGGTGCGCCGTTCCAAATGCATCATTTACATATACATCTCCTAGCTTACTTAGCTTTTGTGCAAAAGCCTCGTCGCCTTTTTCTTCTTCTTTATAAAAACGTAAATTTTCTAGTAATAACACCTGGCCTGGCTCTAATGCAGCCGCTTTATTTACCGCTTCTTCCCCCATACAATCGTTAGCAAATTGAACCTCTACGCTTAATAACTTAGATAAATGCCCCACAATATGAATCAGCGAATACTTAGGCGTAGGACCGTCTTTTGGACGACCCAAATGACTCATTAAAATAACAGATCCACCGTCCTTAATTATCTTTTGAATAGTAGGAATAGTTGCACGCATGCGCGTGTCATCTGTAATGTTATAATCAGCGTCGAGTGGTACATTAAAATCTACACGGATTAATGCTTTTTGACCGGTAAATGAATGACTAGAAAATTGGCTCATAATTATTTTGAAATTAAGCCTGCAAAATATTTTACGGTACGCACCAACTGACTTACATAACTCATTTCGTTATCGTACCAGCTTACTGTTTTAACAAGCTGTACATCGCCTTGTGTCATTACTTTTGTTTGCGTTGCATCAAACAATGAACCATAAGAAATACCAATAATATCGGTGCTTACCAATTCGTCTTCGGTGTAACCAAATGATTCGTCCGAAGCTTTTTTCATTGCTGCATTCACTTCTTCTACCGATACTTTTTTATTTAATACAGAAGTTAATTCTGTTAATGAACCCGTAATTGTTGGAACACGTTGTGCAGAACCATCTAATTTACCTTTTAAATTAGGTAATACAAGGCCAATTGCTTTTGCAGCACCAGTGCTATTAGGCACAATGTTTTGTGCCGCTGCACGTGCTCTACGTAAATCACCTTTTGGATGCGGTGCATCAAGGGTATTTTGGTCGTTGGTATATGCATGAATCGTTGTCATGATACCTGCTACAATGCCAAAATTATCATCTAACACTTTAGCCATTGGAGCCAAACAGTTAGTGGTACATGAAGCGCCAGAAATGATCGTTTCTGAACCATCTAAAATATCGTGGTTAACATTAAATACAACCGTTTTCATTTCGCCAGTAGCTGGTGCAGAAATTACGACACGCTTAGCACCCGCTGTAATGTGCGCTGCTGCTTTTTCTTTATCAGTAAAAAATCCTGTAGACTCAATAACAACGTCTACACCATGCGCTCCCCAAGGAATTTGCGCTGGATCACGCTGTGCATATATTTTTACAGACTCACCATTTACAGTGATAGCATCTTCTGAAGCAGTTACCGTAGCGTCAAAACGACCCTGTGCACTATCATACTTTAATAAGTGTGCAAGTACCTGCGGGCTTGTAAGGTCATTGATGGCAACGATTTCGATACCATCCATATTATAAATCTGACGGAAAACTAGACGGCCAATACGACCAAATCCATTGATTGCTACTTTAACTGTACTCATTTGATTGCTTATTTATTTATATAATAACGTAGAGAAGATGCAAATTTACACCGAATAGCAGAAATAGCCCCCTTTTTTTAAAATATAAATGAGAAATATTTGGGAAAGAAACCTTCACCCCTTATTTTTGCGTCCCGAATAACTCATTTGGGATCTGGAGCGTTCGTCTAACGGTTAGGACCTCAGGTTTTCATCCTGGTAATACGGGTTCGATTCCCGTACGCTCTACAAAGCCTATCACAAAGTGATAGGCTTTTTTAATGCGACACAACGTCGAAAGCTTGCTTTCGTAAACAGACGAGGAGCAAAAAAACCAAACGAACACGAAGTGGTTGTTTGAAAGGCTTTGGGTAA
>CANEWV010000316.1 GCA_947442905.1 Chitinophagaceae bacterium
AATTTCTGCATAATCTTCTGGATCCATACTTCCTGTTGATCCTGGAAACCTTCTACCAGATGCAGTCGAAAAATAATCTGCAGATTTATCTGTACTAGAATTGGCTTCTACCCACTCATTAGGAATCACACCCATCATCCAGTGGTGTCCATGAATGGATGCGTCACTATCACAATAAAAATTATCACTCAATGAAAACTGCTTTGCAATTTTAATATGATTTGGCGCCACATTTACGTGTTTTACATTTTGTGTTTTTCCATACACGTTTACGTCTAATCCAAATCTTGCCAATGATGGATCCCCTTTTACATTTTTCATTTGACCAAATATTTCGTCAAATGTTCTGTTTTCTTTAGTGATAAATACGACGTGTTTAATAGGGCTTATTTTACTTCCCGGTAAAACAGGTAATGGCAAACTATCTGTTTGTTCTTTAACAATATATGTTTGATCCAATGTTTGCTTAGTATAAGCTGCAAGTGTTGTAGGATCTGGATTAGCTACTTCTTGAAATCCACCTAATTGAATATCTCCTACATAAGTACCTTGTATTGGTGCTTTGAAATTTTTTCCTCCGTTTTGACCTGCTCCTAATCCTCTGCAAGAAGTAATATATATTTTTTGTTCATCATTAGATAAAGCGACTCTTGTAGTGCCCCATCCAGTTGGAATTAATCCAGTGGTAGTAGAAGTTTTTAAATCAATTTTTGCAACTGCATTAAATCCTAATAAAGCAACAAATAGGGTACTTTCATCTTTTGTAATCGCAATACCAAATGGCAATAAACCTTTATAGCGGTCTAATTTAGGATCTACTTTAATAGGAATATGTTTTACAATCTTTCCTTTTTTATAATCTATCACAGCAATATTATCGTTAGTCGCATTGGTCACATAGGCGTATTTCTTACCTACTGCAATTGAATTAGGACTTGCGCCGCCAATCACTTCTGCATCTTCTACAAGTTCACCTAATAATAAACCCGTCTTTAATTTTGCTTTTACTTTATTTGAATTTAGATCTATACAATAAACACTCATCGATTCTTTGGCATTTGGATCACCTAAACCTGGAATTTTTTTTCCGTCAATCTCGGTACCTTCAATAGACTCCTTTGTGTTATTACCGTAAGGATGCCAGCCAATATATTGCGTTTTAATATTTTCTTTTGTAGTACCAGCAACCAAAGGATAATCATACATCCCCACATTGGCAACTAAAACCGTTTTTTGATCTGGAGAGATGGCTAAGCCAAACGGTTGGCGACCTGTTGGAATAGAGGCAACAATTTTATTTTCAGTGAGACTATAACGAACCAATCTAAAATTTCCTCTATCTAAGATCAATAAATTATTAGAGGCTTCATGGTAAACTAAATCGCTTGTAAAACTACCAGAGAAATTTATACCATTGAATAAACCATCTAATTTAATAGAATCAATTTTTTTAAATTTTTCGTAATCGTATACTACAACCGTGCCCTCGTCTCCTCCACTTAGGTACACTATTTTTTTAGTTGGGTGAAAAGCAATACCCAAGAAAGAACCCTTTTTTAATGGACTTTCGTTTGCTTTTAAATAATCTGGAATACGCTTAGCGACTTGTGTTTGTAAGTCTATTAGGGTAAATACATTTTCATGTAATGCTATGGCTACTTTCCCGTCTGGGGCAATTTTTAAACCAAATGGATCGTGGGTAATTCTAATTGATTTTCCTACTGGCTGCACATACCTTCCACTCGGTAAAATGGAAACACCCGAGGTGTCTATTTTAGCGAACTCGTTAAAACCAGGAACTGTTAAAAAAGATTGTTTTTGTTGACCTATTGAATCACTAATACAAAACAAAATAACAACCACTAAAAAAAGATATTTTTTCATAGACAAAAGTTGAACAGCAAACCTACCATTAATGAATTAGGTATATTTTATTTGAAACATTAATTTATTGTTAAGCAAACGTATTAATTTTTATAATTATACTGTTCAGAGCGCTTAACAATTCCGAAACAATTAGTTCATTTATTGTTCACATCAATTTCTAATTTTGTTAAAGAATTCACAATAGGTTTGCGCTTCAAAATATTAACTATGATTTCAAAACAACTATGTATTAAGTGGATCCTTACGCCACTTATGTTATTGGGATTGAGTTTAAGCTCAATCGCCCAAAACATACAATTTAAAGGAAAAGTGGTAGACGCGGAAACCAAAAAAGCTTTGGAGTCTGCAACTGTGTCTGTTAAAGGACAAGCTACAAAAACAGATGCGAATGGTGCTTTTAGTTTAAACAACTTAAACGCGAATGCTGCTGTTACAGTTTCTTACATTGGTTATGTTACTAAAACAGTGACTGCTTCTAACGATGCAGTTGTAGTTGAATTAGTGAAAGCCGATGAATTATTAAACGAAGTGGTTGTAACCGCTTTGGGTATCAAAAAAGAGAAAAGAAAAATTGGATACGCTACACAAGAAGTAAAGGGTGCTGATTTAGTGAAAGCTAGAGAATTGAACCCAATCAACAACTTAGTAGGTAAAGTAGCTGGTTTAACAGTAGGTCTTAACCAAGAAATGTTAAGAATCCCTAACCTAGTATTAAGAGGTGGTCGTGTGAATTTGATTGTAGTGGATGGTGTGCCAATTAACTCTGATACTTGGAATATTAGCCCAGACGATATCGAGTCTTATAACGTGTTAAAAGGACCAGTTGCCTCTGCATTGTATGGTTATAGAGGTCAAAATGGTGCGATCATCATCAACACTAAAAAAGGTACAAAAGATAGAAGAGGTTATTCAGTTGAATTCAACAGCAGTACTTCGGTTCAAAGTGGTTTCATTGCATTGCCTAAAACGCAAGATGAGTATGGTCCTGGTGACCATGGTAGATATGCATTCGTAGATGGTTTAGGTGGTGGCTTAAACGATGCGGATTATGATGTATGGGGACCAAAATTTGAAGGCCAATTGATTCCTCAATACGATAGTCCAGTAGATCCTATCACAGGAAAAAGATCAAGTACACCATGGTTAGCGCGTGGTAAAGACAATTTAAAGCGTTTCATTGAATCAGGTATTTTAAATACTACTAATATTTCAGTTGCTTCTTCAACAGAAAAAGCGGATTTAAGATTTTCATTAGG
>CANEWV010000317.1 GCA_947442905.1 Chitinophagaceae bacterium
CGCCGAGTTTGAAGCAAAGACACCTTATTTTTATAGCACTTTTGAAGGATAAAAAATACTTCTTATGAAATTACAAGACATACAAGTACAAAACGAAAAAGAAACACGTGGTGGATTTGGTGAAGGCATTCACGAAATCGGAAAAGAAAATGAAAATGTAGTGGTACTTACTGCAGATCTAGCAGGTTCTTTAAAACTAGGACCCTTTATCAAAGATTTTCCAAACCGTTTTGTACAAGTAGGTATTGCAGAAGCCAACATGATTGGTATTGCTGCTGGTATGACCATTGGAGGTAAAATTCCATACACGACAACGTTTGCAAATTTTAGCACGGGTAGAGTGTATGATCAAATCAGACAGAGTGTTGCGTATAGCGGAAAGAATGTAAAAATTTGTGCATCACACGCAGGTCTTACATTGGGTGAAGATGGTGCAACACACCAAATTTTAGAAGACATTGGACTCATGAAAATGCTTCCGGGCATGACCGTTATTGTTCCTTGCGATTTTAATCAAACCAAGGCTGCTACTAAAGCCATTGCTTCTTACGAAGGGCCTGTATATTTAAGATTTGGGCGTCCAAAATGGCCAAACTTTACAGCTGTGGATGGTAGCGATTTTGTAATTGGTAAAGCACAACAATTATCGGAAGGTACCGACGTAAGTATTTTTGCTTGCGGTCATATGGTTTGGAAAGCTATCGAAGCTGGACGCATATTAGAGGAAAAAGGATTGAGTGTAGAAGTGATTAATATCCATACCATTAAGCCACTTGATGAAGCAGCGATTATCCGTTCTATTTCAAAAACAAAATGTGCTGTTACGGTAGAAGAACATAATATCATTGGTGGACTTGGTGATAGCGTTGCACAAGTAGCGGCTAAACATTGTCCTATCCCTATCGAATACATTGGCACCAACGATACTTTTGGAGAAAGCGGTACACCAACGCAACTACTTACAAAATACGGGCTAGACACTCCATTTATTGTAGCGGCTGCAGAAAAAGTAATCGCGAGAAAATAGTATTGGAAATTTATTAAGGCGCTAAGCGTTCAATTTTCCAATTTGCATCTGTTCTAGTATCTGTTGCTGCGTTATAGTCACTCGTTTCGAGTTTATAACGTATCCGGTCGTGCAAACGACTAGATCTACCTTGCCAAAATTCGATGCTTGTTGGTTTTACAATGTACCCACCCCAATGGTCGGGCCTTTCGATAGAATCATTTGCAAAAATGGAAGTATAGCGTTCTACATTTTGTTCAATCACCAATCTATTTTCAATGACTGCACTTTGTGGTGAAGCCCAAGCGCCAATTCTACTAGAAGCCGGGCGTGAATTAAAATAACGGTCACTTTCTTCGGCACTTACTTTTTGGACAGTACCTTCAATTCTAATTTGTCTTTCTAATTCTTTCCAGAAAAAAACAAGCGCAGCATTTGGATTTTGTGCTAAATTTTTTCCTTTGTCACTTTCGTAGTTCGTAAAAAAAATAAAACCTTCAGGATTATAGCCTTTTAAAAGCACGATGCGCGCAGCCGGAACCCCAGCAGGATTTACAGTAGCAAGTGTCATAGCGTTTACTTCATCTATTTGTGATGCTACTGCATCATTCCACCAGCGTGTAAATTGATCGATAGGATTAGAGGCCACATCTGCTTCTTCTAAAGAAGCCAACTTATAATCTTTTCTAATATCTGCAATAGCGTTACTCATGATAATTATTTATGCAATTTCTTCTACGGCTTTGATGTGTCTACCGGATATAAAAATATAAACAGCTGGCACTACAAACAACGTTAAAAATAAGCTGAAGAAAATACCGCCTACAATAACAATACCAAGTGGCATACGGCTCGTTGCAGCAGCCCCTAAACTTAGCGCAATTGGAAGTGCACCAAGTGCAGTTGCTAAACTGGTCATTAAAATTGGACGCAAGCGTTGTGAAGCAGCTTCTAATACGGCTTCTTTTTTAGCTAACCCTTCTACTCTTTTATTATTGGCAAATTCTACAATTAGGATACCATTTTTTGTTACAAGGCCAATAAGCATGATCATACCAATTTGAGAAAATATATTCAGCGTTTGATCAAACATCCATAAACTTAATAGTGCACCCGCAATGGCAAGAGGCACCGTAATCATAATAATAAATGGATCTTTAAAACTTTCAAATTGACCTGCTAACACTAAATATATAAGTAAGAGTGCCAATAAAAATGCAAATGTAGTATTGGAAGAACTCTCTTTAAAATCGCGAGAAGGTCCGCCATACGCGGTATGAAAACTTTCATCCAACAAACGCTTAGATATTTCATCCATGGCTTTTACACCATCACCAATGGTTTTGCCTTCTGCAAGTGAAGCACTAATGGTAGCAGATCTAAAACGGTTGTAGTGGTATAGTGTTGGTGGATTAGAACTTTCTTTCAAATCCACTACCGCAGAAAGTGGAATCATTTCGCCACGGTTATTGCGCACATACAAACTTAAAATATCGCTAGGCGTTTGTCGATCATTTAATGTCACCTGAGAAATTACATCGTACTGTTTACCTTTCATGGTAAAATACGCCAGTCGACGACCACTAAAGGCGCTAGACACTACATCTGCAACATCAGAAATAGATAAACCTAAGTCTTTGGCTTTTATCCTGTCAATGGTAAGTTGGAGTTCGGGTTTACTAAACTTTAGGTTTACATCCACGTTTTGAAAAGTTTTATCTTTTCTTGCTTCATCTAAAAACTTTGGAATAATCGCTTTTATTTTTTCAAACTCCAGATTTTGTAAAATGAGTTGAACAGGAAGCGCACCCCTAGAACCTAGTCCTACAGAAATGGTTTGTTCTTCTACTGGAAATATTCTAGCATTATTAAATTGAGATAATTTTTTAGTAACTGCTTTTACAATATCACTTTGTGATCTTTCACGATCTTCAGGATCTACCAGCGCAATTCTTGCGGTACCACCATTTACGCCACCGTTTCCACTAAATCCTGGAATAGACGCAAACACAAATGATTTTTCAGGAATAGAATCTGATAAATAATCGGTGAGGCCACCCGCCACATCACTCATATAATTAAAGGAAGCACCTTCTGGGCCCGTCATCTGAA
>CANEWV010000318.1 GCA_947442905.1 Chitinophagaceae bacterium
GCTCAAATTTAAAGGGATGCAATTCTACAATATCGTTATCAAATACCGTTTCTGGCTCAGCTTATTGCTGTTGTTGCTAGGTCTTGCGTTAAATTTTACCGGCACTGGTTTTTGGCCAACATTCCCAATATACCTTGTTTTTATCATTGGTATATTGAGCCATTTTTTTATTGGCCCACTTCGTTTGATTCAAGAACCCATGGAGCAGGGTAATGTGGAAGAGGTAGAAAAAATATTAAAATCTGTTTGGTTTCCGGGCTTACTCTATAAGCCGGTACGTTCTACGTTTTATACCATTAAAGGAAATCTTGCCATGATGACGCAAGATTTTGACAGTGCAGAGAAGCACCTAAAAATGAGTAACGCGTTAGGTTCGCCCATGCCAGAGGCAGAAGGTGCTAATAAATTACAGCTTGGAATGATGTCGATGCAAAAAGGTGATCTTAAGCAAGGTGAATCTTATATCAGAGCTGCCATCAGACTTGGCATTCCTGACAAAGAAAGTGAAGCGGTTGCTTATTTAACCATGTGTCAAATTTTTATCAATAAGCGTGAGTTTAGAGCTGCTAAAGATTTTTTTAGAAAAGCAAAAGCTTGTAAGCCAACTACAAAACAAGTGCTAGATCAGGTAAAAGAAATTGAAAAGTATATTTCAAGAATGCCTGGTTAATTTTTAATGTCATCACGTATGTTAGACATTCAAAAAGTTAGTACGCAAGGTCCTGCATTAGAAAGTATCAAAACGCTATTTAAAGCGTATTTACAAGAGCTCAATGAAGACCTTTGTTTTCAATCTTTTGATAGCGAAATCGACAATCCTTTGTATAAATACAGCGCGCCGGTAGGCGCGCTTTTTATTGCATACTATAACGCTACACCTGTTGGCTGCATTGCATTACAGCCCTTGCAAGAAGCGCAAACTTGTGAAATGAAAAGGTTGTATGTAAAGCCCGAGTATCGAAGTTTAAAAATAGGTGACGCACTTGTAAAAGTGCTATTAGAAGAAGCAAAAAAACTGGACTATACCCTCATGAAATTGGATACATTAGAGAGGCTACAAGCCGCTATAAAACTCTATCAAAAATTTGGTTTCGAAACAGTTAATGCCTACTACGATAATCCACTTCCGGGTGTGGTGTATATGCAAAAAGAGCTGCGCTAAAAACGGGGCGCTATTTATAGTTTTCCTTCAATCACATCTTCTATCACGCGTGCAAAATGCAAATGTTCTAGTGCATGTATTTTGGTAGCAAGTGTATCCGGCGTATCATTCGCATCAACTGCGCAAGGAGCTTGAAACAGATGTTCGCCTTCGTCATAGTGTCCATTTACATAATGAACGGTAATGCCAGATTCCTTTTCACCTGCAGCAATCACTGCTTCATGAACACGTGATCCATACATGCCTTTGCCACCATATTTTGGTAGTAATGATGGGTGAATATTAATCATGTGTCTTGGAAATGCGTTTAAAAAAGCTTCAGGCATTTTCCATAAAAATCCAGCAAGTATGATATAGTCAATTTCATATTTTGAAAGTTCTTTCACATACATATTGCCATGTTCAAAGTCTTTCTTTTCAATCATAAGAACAGGCACGCCAAAATCAGCAGCTATTTGTATTACACCAGCGCCAGGCTTGTTGCATACAATGAGCGATACCCTGATAGAAGGATGACCCTTAAAATGTTCTATGATTTTTTGTGCGTTAGAGCCCGCACCCGAGGCAAAAACGGCCAAATTGCGCTTTTTGATGCTAAAACTCCCATTTTGCGGTTTTGGTGCCTTACTTGATACCCCAAAAATGGTTTGACTCATTTTTCGGAGGTAATTTCTAAAAAATCCAAATTGCCCCATCGGAATACTTACAACGATGACACATAGGGGCCATAATAAACACATTAAAACAATATATAGTGTATAATAAAGCAGTCCTGAATCAAGCCCAGTAAGCGTTAGAAGCTTTCTGCCTAGGTACCCGCAACTACTACCACCAATGGCAAATGTGCTAAATACGAGTACAAAAGAAGTCCAACTAATTTTCCATTTTTCCTTCAATCGCTTAAACATAGGTCAAAATTGCATAAAAAACCCGACAAATACTTGAAACTCAATATTGTTTTGAACAAAAAAAAGTCGCTTACTATTCGAAATTGTCAGGTTCCTATAGTATTTTTGCGCGCAATTAAGGATATTTTTCCACCTATAGAATTCGTTTGTGTATATGACATCTTTTAGACGCAACACAAGTCGCATCGTCAAGAACTGCTTATTTAGCGCAGTTTTCTTGTTGGGCCTTTTAGTTACAAATACCGTTACTGCCCAAGACGGAAAAACCTTGTTTAATACCAATTGTGCTTCCTGTCATCAGGTGCATAAAAACTCTACAGGCCCTGCGCTTGCTGGGGTTGAAGGCCGTTGGGAAACAAAAGAAAAGCTATATTCTTGGATCAAGAATAGCGCTGCCTTTTTAAAAACAGGTGATGCATATGCGAACAAATTATACCTCGAGTATAACAAAACCGCAATGAACCAATTTCCAAATTTAAAAAATGAGGAAATTGATGCCATACTTAAGTATGTAGCTTCTGTTCCTGCCCCAGGTACTGCTGTGCCAGGTGCTGCAGCCGCAGGTGCGCCAGCCGAAGATGACAACTCATTGTTGTTTGGAATTTTATCGCTGGTTTTAGCAGTGGTTGCCGTTATTCTACTTCAAGTAAATGCAGGATTAAAAAAACTATCAGATGCCCGTGAAGGACATGCGCCAGAAGTGCCTGTACCATTTTTTAGAAACAAAAGATACCTAGCGTTTTTAGCGGTTGTATTTTTTATAGTGGGTGGTTATCAGGTTTCAAAAAGCGCAATGGGCTTAGGCAGAAGTAAAGACTACCAACCGGTACAACCTATCTACTATTCTCACAAAGTGCACGCTGGTATCAACCAAATTAACTGTCAATATTGTCATACCGGCGCTTACCAAGGTAAACAAGCAACCATCCCTTCTTTAAACGTTTGTATGAACTGCCACTTGGCCATCAACGAATACAAAGGAGAAAAAATGTTTACTGAAGATGGTGAAGAAGTAA
>CANEWV010000319.1 GCA_947442905.1 Chitinophagaceae bacterium
AAGAAATAATTAGGTGAAAAATAGGGTTATCCACAGGCTTTCGGGATAAAATAGCATCAATTTGGGTTATTATTCGGTAAATGGAGGTTTTTAAGGGTCTTACGCTTAATTCATATAATATATATTTATAATTCGAAATTGTTATTTGTCTCCTTTTTATTCATTTCTATTAACTTCGTGACCTTAATGATTTCACCAAGTACCATACAACAAATTACCAGCCGCATCGATATTATTGATATTGTTGGGGAGTTTGTAAAGTTAAAAAAACGGGGCACCAATTATTTAGGTAACTGTCCTTTTCACAACGAAAAATCGCCCTCTTTTACGGTATCTCCGGTAAAAGAAATTTACAAATGTTTTGGTTGTGGCAAAAGTGGCAACTCCATTACATTTTTAATGGAGCATGAAAAATACAGTTATGTAGAAGCGCTTAGATGGCTCGCTGCTAGATACAATATTGAAATTGAAGAAACAGAAACCTCTCCCGAACAAAAAATACTAGTTCAAACTTCTGATAGTTTATATGCTATCAATCATTTTGCGCAAAAGTTTTTTAGCACACAATTACTAGAATCGGAAGAAGGAAAAAATATTGCGCTCTCCTATTTACAAGAAAGAGGTTTTAGAAAAGAGATTATCGAAAAATTTCAAATTGGTTACAATCCAGATAGTAGAACAGCTTTAACAGAAGCGCTCATAGCCAATCAATTTAATCCTACACTACTTCCAAAAACAGGACTTGTATCCAACAGAAATGGAGACGAATTAGTAGACAACTACAGAGGCAGAATTATTTTTCCTATACATGGCAATACCGGAAAAGTAATTGGATTTGGGGCGCGTGTTATTGGTAAATCAGATAGAGGCCCCAAATACATCAATACGCCCGAAAACGAAGTTTACAGCAAAAGTAAAATTTTATATGGCTCCTACTTTGCTAGAATGGCTATTGATAAAGCAGATGAGTGTTTACTAGTGGAAGGCTACACCGACGTGGTTAGTTTACACCAAGCAGGCATCGAAAATGTAGTGGCTAGTGGTGGTACGTCATTAACCACCGAGCAACTAAGGCTCATAAAAAAATACACCCAAAACTTGACCATTATTTATGATGGTGATAGTGCTGGTATTAAGGCGGCGCTTCGTGGACTTGATATGGCGCTCGAAGAGGGACTCAATGTAAGACTTGTGTTGATTCCTGACAATGAGGATCCGGATAGCTACGTCAATAAAGTGGGGACCACTGCCTTTAATGAATTTGTTGCCACTGCAAAAAAAGATTTCATCATTTTTCAGTTAGAAGTGATGCTACAAGAAGCAGGCTCCGATGTAAGCAAGAAAAGTAGCGTTGTAAATCAGGTAGCAGAAACACTCAGCAAAATTAACAAGGCCGAAGATTTTACCAAGCAACAAGATTATATTAGAAAGTGCGCTAGTTTACTTCGCATTGATGAAGCAGGTCTAACAAACCTTGTTAATAAATTTAAACGTGACATTCTTGTTAAGCAGGAAAAGAAAATACCTTTTGATGAGGCGCAACAAATATTAGAAGGAAATCAAAACACCGAATTTGATGAAGGTGCCGCACTCATCAACCAGGATGATATTTACGAAAAGAATGTAATCCGCGTTTTATTAGATTATGGTCTATTGAAATTTGACGATAATAAAACAATGGCCGATTTTATTTATGAAGAATTAGAACAATTTGATTTTGAAAATGAACAGTATTTACAACTCTATGAAATTTATAAAAGCTGGTATGAAAAAGGATTAGAGCCTACGGCCAAAACACTACTCTACCATGATGATGAAAATATCAGGAACTTAGTTGTGAATTTAACGGTATCTCCGCACGAACTCAGTTTAAAGTGGGATAGTATTTTAGAGGGTATGAATATTGTAAATAGAGACACCTCCATGGAAGATGTTACCATGAGTGTAAACTATTTTAAACTGCGAAAGATAAAAAAGATGTTTGACCAAAACCAAGTTGATATGGAACATGCAGGTTTTGAAGAACAAATGAGGCTTATCGAATTACACAAACACCTCAAAGACATTGAAAGAGAAATCACCAAAAAAATTGGAACGGTGATCATCAAATAAATAATCAAACAATAAGACTAAAAAAATAAGGGCCCATATATGAGCCCTTATTTTTTTAGAAGTTTCTATTGGATCCCGCCCTTGTAGGCTTTGCATTTTTTCTGATAGCCCACAAATCTGTAATTCCAAATGTTTTACGTATTTGTGCATTGTTTACACCTACTTCGGCGCTTGCAACTGTTTCTTTAACTTCTGTTGTTAACTTTTTTAGGTTGTCTGTATCGATTTGTACGATAGCAGGCATAGCATTACTGTTCATTGTATATGTATTTAAAATTTTGAATCGTTAAATTGAACAAGTAAATTCAAATGGCTGGCACTGGGGCCGTAATCGTAAAGTGAACCTTATATATCAGATGCGACAGGCGCAAGTAGATGGTTATTAGGGTTATTATTCAATTCAGGTGCAAAAGTACGATTTTATATTGATATCCTAACAACTATTAGCAAAATGATTGTTAAAATCAACTACATAAATTGTATTTTTAGTCCATGAAAAGCATGCCCATACTGCTATTAGCCCTATTTATTGGTTGTACCACACCTACCAAAGGCTTCCCTCCTGCAGGTTCTTCTATCGAGGCGGGTCGCAACTATGTAGAAGCTTGTTTACAAGGTGATTTTGAAAAAGCAACAGCATATGCTGCTTCTAACGAAACCATGAAATTACATACCGTTAACACAGAAAAAAACTATCGAAACCTTGATAAAGAGGGAAGGTCAAATTTCAGACAGGCTTCTATCATTATTGAAGGAATAACGGATCAGGATAGTTTGCATACCCAAATGAATTATCAATATTCGTTAGACAAAAAGCCACGCCAAGTTGAAATAGAAAAAACAAATGGCAAATGGTTAGTGGTAGCCGTAAAGGAATAAATGATGTAACATGGAATTAAAAAACATGATTTGGGTTGGCCTAGGCGGCATGATTGGTGCTTTGTCTAGGTATTTTTTGGGACTCACC
>CANEWV010000320.1 GCA_947442905.1 Chitinophagaceae bacterium
ATCTTTTGCTTTTAGGCTTGCCAGGCTGGAGGCCTTAAAAAAACTGGTGTTAGACCATGAAAAAGAGCTAGCACAAGCACTCCACACCGATCTTAAAAAATCGGAAGAAGAAGCATGGGCCACCGAAGTAGGTTTTTTCTTAAATGAATTAAACTATACCATCAAACACCTAAAAAGTTGGATGCAACCTACAAGTGTGCCTACCAATTTATTAAATCAACCTTCTAGTTGTTATACCGTTCCGGAACCACTGGGTGTTGTATGTATTATTGCACCTTGGAATTATCCATTTCAACTTTTATTTACGCCACTGATTGGCGCGATTGCCGCAGGCAATTGCGCGGTATTAAAGCCAAGTGAATTTGCAGGCGCTACTGCTGCTATCATGGGTAAAATGATCAAGCAGTTGTTTCCTGAAAATTACATGCTATATCTAGAGGGTGATGGCGCAGCTGTGTTGCCTCCACTATTTGAAAATTTCAGGTTCGATCATATTTTTTATACCGGTAGTACGTTTGTAGGTAAAATTATTTACAAGCAAGCCGCCGAAAAATTAGTGCCCGTAACATTAGAGTTAGGCGGTAAAAGCCCTGCTGTACTTACTTCTGACGCCAATGTACGCGTTGCAGCACGCCGCATTGTCAATTCTAAATTTTCTAATTGTGGTCAAATGTGCGTGGCGCCAGATTATGTGCTTGTACCTTCCGCATTAAAAGATAGTTTGATACAAGAACTTATTATCGCAACCAAAAAGTTTTATGGAGAAGATCCAGCGAACACAGATGGTTACGGAAAAATCATCAATGAAAAGCAGTGGCAACGTTTAGTTAGTTATTTACAGGACGGAACAGTAGTGCACGGTGGAAAATCAAATGCAGCTACTTTATTTATTGAACCTACCATACTTACCAATGTGTCAGTAGATAGTAAAGTGATGCAAGACGAAATTTTTGGTCCGATACTTCCTATACTTACCTACGATACCAACGAAGAAGCACTTGCAATTATTAACCGCCATCCAAACCCGTTGGCATTTTATGTGTTTACTAACAATAGTGCTGCAGAGCAGTACTGGTTAACGAGTGTTCCATCGGGAGGCGCCTGCGTAAATAATACCAGTTGGCATCTAACCAACCACGCATTACCCTTTGGTGGCAGGGGTTTTAGCGGTATGGGTGGATATCATGGTAAATTAAGTTTTGATACTTTTTCGCATATTAAATCGGTGATGAAAACGCCTACTTGGCTCGATCCAGATTTAAAATATCCGCCGTATAAAGGCAAAGGCTGGTTGTTAAAAAAATTAATAGGTTAATGCGTACGCGTTTACATAATATAAAACCCATGATGATAAAATTTGCGATTGTTTTTGGTGTTATTGTTGGCTCTGTTTTACTTATGAAAAAGAAAGACATGAGTTATAGACAATCCATTTTAAAAACCATGTATCCAGTGATTATGTTTCCTGGAAAATTAATGGGTGCTAAAAATGCAGTTCAGCTAAATACGGAAGGTAAAGCGCCTATTAAAGATTTTTACGCGCTTAATGCTGTTTTAAATAATGGTGATTCTATTTCTTTTGAAGCCTTTAGAGGTAAAAAAGTATTGCTTGTAAATACTGCTTCCGATTGTGGTTATACCGGACAGTACAAAGAGCTAGAAGCACTCTATCAGCAGTATAAAGACAATTTAGTGGTAATAGGGTTTCCTGCCAATGATTTTAAAGAGCAAGAAAAAAAATCGGACGCTGACATTGCTACTTTTTGCAAAGTAAATTATGGTGTTACTTTTTTACTCATGCGCAAAGGCTCTGTGGTAAAGGGTTCCGAGCAGCAAAGTGTGTATCAGTGGCTTACACAACCAACGGCCAATGGTTGGTGCAGCAAAGCACCCGTTTGGAATTTTTGTAAATACCTAGTAAATGAAGAAGGAGTATTAACAGCTTACTTTCCACAAACAGTGTCTCCACTTGATGAAGCAGTTACCCAGCAATTAAAATAAGATACTAGACCGGACAGTTTTCGTGGTAGTTGATTAATTCAATCGGTGTTCTTTCTACAATAAAGTCTTTGAATACTTCTCCTATCTCGTCAAGTACTTCTTCTACGCCTTCGCTTTCTTTGATGGTTACCAGTCTACTTCTGTAATCTTTAATGCCCGGTAATCCTTTTAAATAGTTGGCGTAATGTCTTCTCATTTCATTAATACCTACTACAGGTCCTTTCCATGCAACAGATTGTATTAAGTGTTGTTTGCAAACAGCTACACGCTCCGCCACTGTTGGTGCTGCCATGATTTCACCGGTTTTAATATAGTGCTTGATTTCTCTAAAAATCCATGGATATCCAATGGCTGCTCTACCAATCATGACGCCATCTACGCCATATCTATTTTTATAGGCCACTGCTTTTTGTGGGCTATCTATATCGCCATTTCCAAAAATAGGAATATGAATGCGTGGGTTGTTTTTTACTTTCGCAATTAAAGACCAATCGGCTTCGCCCTTATACATTTGTGCGCGCGTACGTCCGTGAATACTAAGTGCTTTAATACCCACATCTTGTAATCGCTCTGCTACTTCTTCAATATTTTTACTGTCTTCATCCCAACCCAGTCTTGTTTTTACAGTTACGGGTAATTTGGTGGCTTTAACAACGGCTGCCGTTAAGCGCACCATTAAATCAAGGTCTTTTAAAACACCTGCACCCGCACCTTTACATGCTACTTTTTTTACAGGGCATCCAAAATTAATATCTAATAAATCGGGGTTGGTAACATCTACAATTTTAGCAGCAAGTGCCAAACTATCTTCATCGCCGCCAAATATTTGAATACCCACAGGTCTTTCGTAATCAAAAATATCTAGCTTTTTACGGCTTTTGATTGCGTCTCTAATAAGGCCTTCACTGCTAATAAATTCGGTGTACATTAAATCTGCCCCGTTTTCTTTACAAACCACCCTAAAGGGCGGATCACTCACATCTTCCATGGGTGCTAGTAAAAGTGGAAAATCGGGAAGTTCTATTGTATCTATTTTAACCATGGTGTTTTATAATTTATCCGCTTTTTGTTGCAACC
>CANEWV010000321.1 GCA_947442905.1 Chitinophagaceae bacterium
CATAAGTGCGTTTCTGAGGCCACTATTGGCGCTTACACCTCCAGCAATACAAACCTGCTTAACACCAGTTTGCACCACCGCTTTTTGTAGCTTTTTAATTAAAATAGTGACAATGGCGTGTTGTACAGAGGCACATAAATCATTTAAATTGGCTTCAATAAAACCAGGCTCCTGCTTTTGTAAAAAATATAAGATGGAGGTTTTAAGTCCGCTAAAGCTAAAATTGAGTTCCGGAATTTGAGGTTCTGCAAATTTAAATGCGGTTGGATTGCCGGTTTTTGCATACTTATCTATTAGTGGCCCACCCGGGTAAGGAAGCCCCAATAATTTTGCTGATTTATCAAAAGCCTCGCCCGCTGCATCGTCGATGGTTTCACCAATAATTTTGAGATTGGTTGGACTGTTGGCAAGTACAATTTGTGTATGACCACCACTAACCGTTAAACATAAAAATGGAAAACTTGGACGGTGTTCCGGAATTAAATTAGCCAGCACATGCGCCTGCATATGATGCACAGCAATGAGTGGTTTTTGTAAACTAAGTGCTAATGATTTTGCAAACTGCGCGCCTACGAGCAAACTTCCTATTAAACCAGGAGCCTGCGTAAACGCAATGGCATCAAGCTTTTGAAGGCGCTCTGCACTTGTTGCAATTGTTGGAAATGCTTTTTGTAAAGCCGTATCTACAACGGGAACAATATTTTGCATGTGTGCCCTACTCGCAAGTTCAGGTACTACACCACCAAAGGTTTCATGCACGGTTTGGTTGGCAATAAAGTTGGATAAAATAGCACCATCGACACATACAGATGCAGATGTTTCGTCACAAGAAGATTCGATGGCTAAAATAGTTACCGGCATTATTTTTTGTTCTAATTATTTGGTTCTAATGGCAACCACCGGATCCATTTTTGCAGCAATAGATGCTGGAATAATACCCGATACAATGCCCAAAATAATACAAATGCTTAGGGCCAAAAATACAATATTAGGTGCGATAAATATAGGGAATGGCAGTACAGCAGTGAGTCCCATAGCTAGTAACCATACCAGTATTAAACCAAATAAGCCGCCTAAAATACATAGGAACGCACTCTCAAGTAAAAATTCGGTTAAAATAGTGCTGCGCTTAGCGCCTAGGGCTTTTTTAAGACCAATTTGGCTGGTTCTTTCACGCACCGTTACAAACATAATATTAGCTACACCAAAAGCGCCTACAATTAAACTTAAACCTGCAATAGCCCATCCACCAGCGGTTACTTTACCAAAAAAGCCACCCACCACCTCACTAAATTGAGCTACGTCGTTACAAGAAAAATTATCCTCTTCACTTGGGCTTAACCTGCGTAGTTGACGCATTACGCCACGCAATTCTTCGGCTAAGGCTGCAGAAGAAACACCCGGCCTCCCCTGTACCATTATATACGGGCTAGCATTGTCTGGATTGTAAATCCCAGAAAAATACCTGTATGAGGTAATCATACACTCATCAAAATTAAAGCCGCCAATTAAACTTTGGCCCTGCTTTTTAATAACACCCACAATATATAAGTGCTTTCCGTTGTAAGTAATTTGTTTACCCACTGCTTTTTGTACACCTCCATATAATTCATCGGCAACCAAATTTCCGATGACCGTAGATGTAGTACCTCTTGTAAATTCAGATTCATTCAAATAGCGTCCTGCAGCGATATCCAGGGTTTGGATGCTGTTAAAATCTTCGGTAATTCCATAAATACTTACGCCACTTAAAATACTATTTAGGTAGCTTACATTTACGGTAGACGAACAAAAAAATGAAGTGTTGGCAGCTAAGTCACATTTTGCTTTTACAAAACGCATCTCTTCTATTTTTGGCACCGGACGTTTTACATATTTCCACCAAGGATAATCGGGTCCACCGGCATAACTCCACTTGTCTATATAAATAGTATTGTTACCAAAAGCTTTAATATCGTTTTGAACTTTGCGTTCTAAACTATCTACAGTGGCTAATACGCCAATAATGCAAAAAATACCAATGGTAATTCCAAACAAAGAAAGGAATGTACGGAGCTTATTAACCCTAAGTTCCTGAACAGCCATTCTAAAACTATTCCATAATATCCCAAATAACTTAAACATGGTCCAAAAATACAGTTCTTAATGGTTAATGGGGGCTCTTTTTATGTAAACGGCGATTATACTGTTTAAAGATGTGTATTAGTCCTGCGAAAAAAGTTGCTCGATTAGAGAAAGGCATCGTTTCCTGTGCTATTTTTGCACCGATTTTAAAAAACACAAAACGTTCATTATGACCTGGAAACAAGTCTTTACATCATCGGTTGGCAAAAAATTGGTGATGGGTTTTACTGGAATTTTTCTGGTGCTCTTTTTAATTGTGCATGTAGGACTCAATGCTTGCATTTGGGCAGCCGCTTATGATCCAGCCGATCAGGGGCAAATGTTTAACAAAGCTGCGCATTTTATGGGTAGCAATGTGCTTCCTAGAATTTTAGAGATTGGCCTTTTTGCTGGTTTCTTCTTACACATTTTTCAGGGTTATTTATTAACGCTAGAGAATCGTAAAAAAAGAAGTGTTGGATATGCAGTTGCATATGCCGATGGAAGTAAATGGTATAGCAGAAGTATGGCGATACTAGGTACACTCCTACTTATGTTTTTAGTAATGCACATTTATCATTTTTGGACGCCTAGTAGACTTGGTGGTATAGGTAGTGTTCAAGCACTTGCCGAAGTAGAGTACAATGGTGTGATGCACCATAACTTATATGCCGAAATGAGAAACGTTTTTGTAGGCAATACACTGATTGTAGCATTATATGTATTAGCGTGTGGCTCTTTAGCGTATCACTTATTACATGGATTCCAAAGTGCCTTTAAAACCATTGGCATTCACAATAAAAAAATTAGTGGTTTAATCAACTGTGTGGGCGTAGGATTTTCTATCATCGTGCCTTTATTATTTGCACTGATGCCACTCAGTTTTTATTTTGGTTGGATCAATTAATTATCACTCAATTTAAATTTCTAAGCATATGCTTAATTCAAAAATACCTGCCGG
>CANEWV010000322.1 GCA_947442905.1 Chitinophagaceae bacterium
TCATTAGTATGGGCGGTACGTTTATGCGTTTACATGAACAAGGTAACGAAGTGCATGTGGCCTACCAAACCAGTGGTAACATTGCGGTATCCGATGAGTTTGTAACACGCTTTTTAGATTTTGCCGTTGGTTTTGAAGACCTGTTTGGCATCGATAATAAAAAGAGTCAAGAAATTTTACAAGCAGCACGTAATTACATTGCCACCAAACAAAAAGGTGGATTGGATTCTCCAGAAATTAGAGCCATTAAGGGACTTATTAGACAGTGTGAAGCCAAAGCTACTTGTAGGTACGTAGGGTTAAAAGAACATCAATATCATTTTCAAAATTTACCTTTTTACGAAACTGGTAAAATAGAAAAGAATCCAATGGGTGAAGACGATGTGTTACAAACCATGGAACTTTTAAGAAAAATTCAACCGCATCAAATTTATTGTGCCGGAGATTTAGCCGATCCGCACGGTACCCATAAAGTATGCTTAGATGTTGTATTTGAAAGCATGCGCCGTTTAAAAGCTGCTGGTGATGCTTGGGTTAAAGACTGCTGGGTTTGGTTGTACAAAGGTGCTTGGCAAGAGTGGGATATTGCAGATATTGAAATGGCCATTCCAATGAGCCCCGATCAGGTTATTAAAAAACGTTTTGGGATTTTTATACACCAATCACAAAAAGACAGTGTTCCATTCCAGGGATCTGACATGCGCGAGTTTTGGCAGAGAGCAGAAACCAGAAATGCCAATACCGCTCAGTTATATGCCGCACTTGGTCAAACTAAATATGCAGCCATAGAGGCTTTTGTAAGGTGGCATTATTAAAAGAACCCATATCATGGTCGGAAGCATGGCAGTTACGAAGTTTTAGAAATAAAACCTTTGTTGCGCTTGCGTTGGTAGCGATCATTTTATTGACGCTCCCTACTTTTTTTGCTTTTATAGAAAAAAGAGAAGGCATGGTGTTACAGGACTTTGTTTTGGATACCATTCCGGCAATGGATGTTTCGGTGCCTACTTTTGTAATTATTTGGAGCATGGTACTCTTGGTTTTTTACAGAATCTATCAAAATCCAAGGCTATTTTTAGTAATTGCATATGGTTTTATTTTAATGTGTTTGTGCCGGGTTCTAACCATTAGTATCCTTCCTTTAAACCCACCGCCGGGCTTAATTACGCTAAAAGACCCTATCGCCAATATTGTCTATGGTGGAAAGGGCATTTTTATTACAAAAGACCTGTTTTATTCGGGTCATACGGGCAATATGTTCTTGTTTTTCCTTTGTTTACAGGCTAAATGGGACAAAATATTCGCATTAACCGCTGCCGTATTAATAGGCATTTTAGTGCTAGTTCAGCACATACATTACACCATAGACGTAATTGCCGCCTTTATTTTTACCTATTTTATCTATTTATTAGCCAAAAAAGTGGCTTTTTTTTAATGTATTGACTATCTTTAAAGGTTAATGGTCCTTTGACTGTTAACAATTTAATAATAATTCCTTAACATTAAAGTCATACTTATAGATGATTACAGTAAGCATGAAAATCTGGGACAGCCGCTTTGAACTCGGAGATGCTGTAAGTGAAGAGCAACTGGCTTTTTTTAAGGAGCACGGTGTAATTGTTTTTAGAAACTTTTTACAAAATGAACAAGTAGCAACATATATAGCGGAGCAACAAAGATTAGAAGCACAGTGGCTCGCAGAAAAAAAAGAAAAAGTAAATGGTATTCCTTTAAAATTTGGTAAAGATGATAAAGGCAACACCACCATTCAGCGCTTATGCTTTAGCTCTCTTCACAGTGAGCCCTTACAACAATTATTAGCTGACCAACGACTACAAGCATTAACTGCATTTTTACACCCGTATAATGGCCGTATAGCAGAAAATGAAAAAGACGGACTTGTTATCAATAATTACATCAACACGCCAAATAGTACGTTTACCCAAATGGGTTGGCACACCGATAGTCCCCGCGATTTATTTATGGGTCAAAAAATTATGCCCATGCTTAACGTGGGTATTCATTTAGACACTTGCCCTTTTGACAATGGTGGTTTAAGGATCATTCCGGGAACCCATAAACAGGGCATGTTTAAACTACTCTTTGGTAAAAAATATTTCTTAGACAATAACGATGACCCTCGTGAGGTTGGTTTTAATATCAACGCTGGCGATTTATCGGTACATGATGGACGATTGTGGCACCGTGTTAAACAATCTCCTAACTTTGGTGAAGCTAGTAGACGCCGTGTGATGTATGTTCCTATCGTTACCGGAAAATACACGCCAAAAGACGAAAACAGCAAAACACCTTTCTACCACAGGTTTACAGCTAAGGTTCACCACTAATATTTAAATTATGATGCCATTTGCATTAATTACTGGCGGAAGCAAAGGCATCGGTAAATGTATTGCCACAGAACTTGCTGCGCGGAGTTACAATTTGTTACTTGTGGCAAGAGACGCTTCATTGTTAAGCGCGCATGCGTCTTATGTATCAGAAAAATATGGTATTGAAGCCCATTACCTCGCTTTAGATTTAAACCAAACAGGTGCAACACAAGTATTAATGGATTGGATTATTTCCAATAATTATAATGTAGGTGTTCTCGTCAATAACGCGGGCTATGGACTTAGTGGCCCTTTTACAAAATATAGCGCCAATGATCACCTAGAAATGATGCGCGTTAATATGGAAGTGCCGGTTGCATTAACGTCTGCGCTACTTCCCATGCTAACGCGCAACAGTCCAGCCTATATTTTAAATATTGCGAGTTCTGCAGCTTACCAAGCTGTTCCTGGCCTTTCAGTATATGCCGCGTCTAAATCGTTTGTGCTCAGTTTTAGTAGAGGCCTCAGACATGAACTCAAAAACACCGGCGTATACGTTACAGCCGTTAGTCCGGGCTCTACCGACACAAACTTTGCACACAGAGCTAATGTGGGTGAAAAAGGGCTTAAAACAGCTGAGAAAGTGAATATGACACCCGAGGCAGTAGCTGAAATTGCCGTTACTGCATTATTTAATAAGAAACCAGAAGTAATTACCGGCTTTTTGAATAA
>CANEWV010000323.1 GCA_947442905.1 Chitinophagaceae bacterium
AAAGCGGCTGATGCTTGGGCCAAACACTGGGAGGAGCAGGGCTCTGCGTACATTGTTAAAGAAGCCGCTTTATTATTTGAAGCTGGAACAAATATTGGGCTCGATTTTATTATTGGTGTTACAGCACCAGAAGATATGCGCATAGCAAGGGTGATGGCTAGAGACCATGTTACACGGGGCGAAGTACTAAAGCGCATGCAGCATCAGTTAGATGATAACATAAAAATGCAGCGTTGTACTATTGTTATTGACAACAACGAAAAAGCATTACTGATTCCACAGGTGCTTGCTCTGCATCAACAGTTTATTTCTTAATTACTTCTTCAATTACTTTTCCTACAGCACCATTTGGCATTTGTACTTTTAATAGTGCAGCCAGTGTTACTGCAATATCCGTCATGTAGGTTTCTTTATGTGAGCTTCCTTTATTGATACCATATCCATACCATAACAATGGAATATGCGAATCGTATGGATACCATAAACCATGCGTAGTTCCGGTGTTGCCACCATCTATATAGCCAGGTTTAAATATGATTTGAACATCGCCACTTCTGCGTGGATAAAAACCATTCGCAAGCATTTCACGAAGTGTTTTGTTAATAGGCGTTGTCATGATTTCTGAAGTAGGAAAAGCATTGGCCACCGCTTCATTTTTTTTCATGTAACTAGCAATCCAATTTTTAATAGGAGCGTCATCAATTTTAGCAGAATCTAATTTGTTGTGGTTTAAATGCACTTGATAATTGTACATGCTCACTACTAAATTATCGATGCCATATTTTGCTTTTAATTGAGCGTTCATTTCTTTTTGAATACCAGCATCATTGACTGCGCCACCTGGTAATTTATTTTCAGTCATAAAGCCTGGAACATGCGCCACAGCGTGATCTGCGGTTAAAAATACCGTATACTGTCCATTACCAACTTGTGCATCTAAAAAGGCAAAAAACCTGCCTAGTTCTTCGTCAAGTCTAACATAATCATCTACATTTTCCCATGAGTTAGGGCCAAAAGAGTGGCCAATATAATCGGGAGAAGAATAACTTACGGTAAGCATATCTGTGTTGCCGGTTTGTCCTAATTTTTCGGCAATCACTGCAGCTTTCGCCATTTCTGTTGTGAGGGTATTACCGTGTGGGGTAGAAGAAATTTTACCGTAATCTTTGCCTATATATTTAGACAAGTCATAAGGAAATCCTAATGCATCTTTTCCAAAAGGTTTGCCTTCATAATCTTTTTGATCAGCAGTTGCATAATCGGCGTAAGTAGCTGCAGGCAAAGCAGTGTTCCAACCTAATTTGTATAAAGAGTCAACTACTTTTCTGTTGTTAAATTCATTTACCCAAGTAGGTAATTGATTGGAGTAATACGTGCTCGTAATAAAATTACCAGAAGCGCCTTCATACCAATACGCACCGGTAGCACTATGGCCAGCAGGTAAAATGGCACCTCTGTCTTTAATTGCGATACCAATCACTTTACTTTTGAAATTGGTAGCAAGTCTTAACTCATCACCAATGGTTGTTGTGAGCATATTGCGCGGGCTCATTTGACCATCCGCCTCTGTTTTACTACCAACACCTTTTACCGTTTTGTCTTCACTGCAATACACACTGCGCATGAGTTGATTGTCCCACCATGCGTTACCCGTTATACCATGAATGGCAGGAACAGAACCTGTATAAGCACAAGTGTGACCACAAGCCGTTACCGTTGGAGTATAAGGGATAAAATTATTTTCGCAAGAATATCCCTGGCTTAATAACCTGGTTAGCCCTCCATTTGCTTTAAAAAGGGGTCTAAAACGCGTCAAATAGTCCCAACGCATTTGATCCACTACAATGCCTACCACAAGCTTAGGTCTGGCAATAGCAGGGGCTAAACTCCCTTTTTGCGCAGTAGCTGACGTTGTTTTTTGAGCAATAGCGCTATTGCTTAGACAAATTGCGAAAAGGCTTAAAAGGCTAAAAATCAAGTGCTTTTTCATAAGAAATGGGGTATTTAAATGCGTTTTTAACATATTTCAGCGACTAAGGTACACAATGGTGCATAAATCCAACGCTAATTGAGTGCATAAAAAGATTAATTTTGCATCAATTTTTATTGATTACCAAAGAAATAATGATAATATATGGCAGACATCTTTGAGAAACTCCTTAAGAACGCTGGACCATTAGGTCAGCACCGTGAAAGAGCACATGGTTACTTTGCTTTCCCTAAGTTGGAAGGTGAAATAGGAAGTAGAATGAAATTTAGAGGTAAAGACATGGTTGTTTGGAGCCTAAATAATTATTTAGGTTTAGCCAATCATCCGGAAGTGAGAAAAGCAGATGCTGACGCTGCTGCTGCATACGGGTTAGCATCTCCAATGGGTGCACGTATGATGAGTGGAAACACCGATCAGCACGAACAATTAGAAAGTGAACTGGCTGCATTTGTTTTTAAACAAGATGCGATACTCATGAACTTTGGTTACCAAGGTATCATGAGTACCATTGATGCGATTTGTGGAAGACATGATGTAATTGTGTATGACGCAGAAAGCCATGCATGTATTATTGATGGACTTCGTTTACACCCTGGACACCGTTATGTATTTAAGCACAACGACCTTGAAGATTTTGAAAAACAAATGCAACGTGCTACTGCGCTTATTGAAAAGCAAAAGTCAGGTGGTATTTTAGTAATCACTGAAGGTGTGTTTGGTATGGCTGGTGACCAAGGAAAACTAAAAGAAATTGCTGCATTAAAAGGTAAGTATGATTTTAGATTGCTAGTTGATGATGCGCATGGTTTTGGTACCCTTGGAAAAACAGGCGCTGGTGCCGGTGAAGCACAAGGTTGTCAAGACGCAATCGATTTATACTTTTCTACATTTGCAAAATCAATGGCTTCTATCGGTGCATTTTTAGCAGGTGATAAAACCATCATCGATTTTATTCGTTACAATATTCGTTCGCAAATTTTTGCAAAGAGTTTACCAATGCCACTAGTAATTGGTAACTTAAAGCGTCTCGAAATGCTTCGTACGATGCCAGAACTTAAAGAAAAGTTATG
>CANEWV010000324.1 GCA_947442905.1 Chitinophagaceae bacterium
GCTTAGTAATGATAAACTTCCATTATCAAGCTTGTGCTCCATGTAATGTTCAATCAATAAAGGCATTTTCAGGAGCTGATTAAGCTCCGTAGCACCTAGTAAATAGATGGCTAAAAATATATAGGCTGCCCTTTTTTTCACCTTTTAAAGATATAAAAAAAAGAGCAGCCTACTATAGATTGTTGTTACTTTTTAAGGCATTCAAAAACAGCCATTCGCCCCCAAGCATCCAGCTTGTTTGTGCCATACGGCTCATACTAGACTGTAAATTATAGCGGTATGCCAGATTAACCTTAAGCTTACTTTTAAAAATAAGCTGCATACTAGGCGCTAGATCAAGGTAGCTTTTACCCGTTCCAGGAATAGATTGACCAAGTAGCTCAGCGTAAATATTAAAGTTGGTTTGATCGTAGCTAGTATATTTTTTAGGAAATATCAGATGCCCAAAAGACAATGAATAATTAATAGCAGAAGCTTTGTTACCCATTAAGAGTTGATGTGCCTTACTATTTCCATTAATGCTTGCATAACCAATAGTAGAGGATATCGCTAGCTTGTGCAAGAGTTGTGTAAAAACCAAACCTACTTGATTACCCGATTGATCACCTTGGAGGTTGATTTCTTGATACATAGGCCTTGTATTGCTATGTGCTATTTCTGCAAAAGCGGCCATTCTAAAATGACTATACATACCATCTGCACTAAAAAAACGATACTTACCATAAGCCCTGATACTTTCAAGACCAAAGGGCGTATTGTTAAGTGCGCCATAGGTTGCGGATCCATGGAGCATTAGGTTTCTATTTGCGCCAACCATAAATTCTGTGGCATGCCTTGTACTAGAATTTGCGCCCTGATCAAAAAATTTAGCGCTCTGCTTTATAGCAAAAGAATTAGCAGGCATATTACTTGCAGGTTCAGTATAAACATAAAGCTCTTGCGCCCCTACCTCAACCCCTGTAATCAACAACAAAAAGAAATACAATTTTTTCATGTTGCTTTATTTAATGGCTACAAAATATGTTTTAGCAGCCATGTCTGAATTTGAACCTACTGGTATTTTTTTAAAATCTTTTGGGAGCATATACTGCTTACCTATCAATTGCAATTTTTTACTTCCTTGCAAAGTTGCAGGTGATGTTCCCATGATTTTATACTGAATGCCATCGAGCGTTAATAATCCATTTTTATCTACGTTTTGCTTATTGAAATTAACAACCACCGTTAGGTTTGCCACCGAAAATCCGGCATCCACAACTGCCTTTGCAATTTGATCAAAGTGGGGCGTTGCATCACTGTTGAAACGAATGTCGTAGGTAGATGCTTCGATATTTACAAGCACGGTATCAACAAACGAAATGGCCGAAACCGCTTTATAAATAGCTTTTGAGCACATGGCACATGTTAAGCCACTGGCCTGCAAATTTACTTTTTGCACCTGTGCACTAGCACCAATAGCCCAAATAAAAGCAATGAATAAAAAGACTTTTTTCATACTTTATAGTTGATGAATGATTAATTTTTTTTAGCCACCTTACGCTCATACTGACAACATTCTGGAAGCTCGTTGTATACCGCATCCGGCGCTATTAAATCTTTGGTATCGTAACCAACGCTAGCAATTTTTTCTTGAATTTTTGCATTGCTAGTAGCTGATTCCAAATAAGTAATTTTGAGCATCTTTGTTGTCTTATTCCAAACAGCTGTTGTAGCACCTGCATCTTTAGCAGCCTTTTCGATGGTTGTTTTGCACATGCCACAATTACCCCAGATTTTAACGGTTTCAGTTTTTGGAGCAGATTTAGTTTGAGCACTCACTGCAGAAAAGGTTAATACAATAGCCATGATAGACGCGATAATGAATTTGATTTTCATACAATTAATTTTTTAAAATAATAAATAAGTTGAGCCATGCACGTAACATGGCAATAAAGAAAAGAAGTGTAAATAAAAGGACAGAAAGGTCTAAATCAAAAACACGCCAATACGCTTAAATGTATCTTGCTTGTTTAAGTTGGGCGGCAACTTTTTAAGATATTGATTTTCCGTGTATTTGTTTGTAAACAATACAGGCTCCACATAAAACTGAGGTAAAACCGCTTCAATAAAATTTGCGAATACAATAGTAGAGGTTGTTGACTTAAGTGAGTCTTCTAGTTTAACAACATCAATTTTAGAATGGCAGCACTTATTTTTTTTAGTGCTATCAATTCGCATCCCACAAATGCACTTTTTTACCTCCGAACGACCTAGCTCTATAGAACTAAGCTTACCCATACAGTAATGGCTATTCATTACAAACCCAGTAGACATGACTAGGTAAATAAGTGCAATAAATAGGGTTAAGAGGCGCTTCATGAATATAAAGATACAATACTTTAATTAATAAAGTTCCACCAGATCCCAATGCGGGTCCAAAGCGTGGTATTGGGGTATAAAGCCGTCATAAAATTAGGCTTGCTAAATGAAAATCCGTTGGTCGTATTAAGGCTATTGAGGTTTTCGAACCTGATAAATCCTTTTAAACGCTTGATTCTGAAATGAAAATAAGCATGAATATCAGGCCTATTTGAAAGCTGCTGGCTGTTCTGATAAAAATAAGCCCCTAAAAACGGAGAATACCCATCAGCGTTGTAAGCTGTAAAATACTGCACTTCCAGACCTGTAGAAACGTCTAGGTTGGTGAAAAAGTTGCCTTCAAAGGCAAGTCTATTTCTAGTATAAAAACTGGGCACATTAACAGGACCCGTTCCGACTTTTTGTTGCACCTGCATTTCTGTGTACCAGTTCCAATGACCTTTTAAATGCCACTTTTTTTGAAGCGACAATTGCAATAAATTAAACAAGCCGGAGGATTGTTTTGCGGAAAAGAATCCGTCAAAATACATGTAATTACTAATGCCGTAATAGTTTGCTGAAAATGAAAAACTCCGGTTGGGCTTTTCATATTTTGCCATTAACTGAACACTATTTTCTTTGCTAAAATTTGTGTTGGCATTGATTTTAAAACTACTAGCAGGATCCAACAAAAATGCAGGAGACCTGTTAACATTATTAA
>CANEWV010000325.1 GCA_947442905.1 Chitinophagaceae bacterium
ATATAATTAGCGTCTAAAGCGCCAGTGATAATACCTCTTTTTCCTTTTAATAAGTTGTAAGCCATAGCTGGTTGTTTACGTATCGTAAAAGTAAATAAAATAGATTAAATGACCCTTATTCTTCCACCATTTCTGTGGCAGTAGCCATCGCGGCTAGTGTAGGCTGTTCGCCACTGAGCATTTGAGCAATGGCGTTTATGCGCTCCTCTTTGCTGAGGCGCTTAATATGTGTTGCAATACCGCTCTCTTTACTTTGCTTGTACACAAAGAAGTGCGCATTTGCTTTTCCTGCAATTTGAGGCTGGTGCGTGATGCAAATAATTTGTCTACTAGCAGCTAGACCCTGCATAATAATGCCCACTTGTTTTGCGGCTTCACCAGAAATGCCCGTGTCTATTTCATCAAAAATAAGCGTAGGCAAATTAACCGATGTTGCCACTAACGATTTAATACAAAGCATAAGTCTACTCAATTCACCGCCACTCGCCACTTTTTTAATAGACTCGTATTTTCCACTTTTATTGGCGTCAAATAAAAATTCGATTTGATCGGTACCAAAAGCGTTAAGATTTGCGCTCGTGATACTTACTTGTATGCTTGCATTGGGCATGCCCACTTGTGCAAGTAAAGTGTTTACAGATTTTTGTAAAGGAGCGGCTTGTGTTTTGCGAGCAGCAGAAATTTTTGCAGCAATATCGGTGGCTGCAGCAAGTGTTTCTTTTTCCTGTTTTGTATGCGCTGCAATAGCATCATCAATATTTTGAACCGCTAATAATTTTTGCGCAAGTGACGCCCAAATATCTAAGAGCTCCTGTGTGGTAGTAACGCTATGTTTTTTTAATAATTTAAAACCAGCAGCCATACGCTCGTTAATGGTGTGTAAACGTTCTTCGTTGGTAGAAATGGTATTTTCTAAACGCGAAAGTTCCGACGCAATGTCTTGTAGTTCTATATGTGTAACCTGTAAACGGTTTATTAGTTCCGAAACGCCCTCATGCACACTGGTAAAGGGTTGTAGCTGCTGTAGCATTTGCTTAACCACACTTACAACCGGTGTTTCGGCGTAGGCGAGGGCATGACTGGTGCCAGCAAGCGCTGTTTTAATGCCTTCGGCGTTGTTTAAAAGTACAAGCTCCTGTTCCATCAGTTCCAGTTCATTATTTTGAAGTTGTAACTCTTCAAATTCGTCTAATAAAAACTGATTGTAATCGGCTTCTTTGGTAAACGCTTCTTTTTGTGCAAGCAGTGCTGCTAATTTTTTTTGTGCCGATAAATAAGCCTGGTAACTATTTGTAAAAGATTGTAATAAATTTTCGTTTCCAGCAAGTGCATCAATAACGGTGCGCTGAAAATCGGTATTACCTAATTCGAGTGTATCAAATTGTTGATGCAGATCTACCAGTAATGACGCCACACCACGTAGTGTTTGTAAACTTGCAGGTGTGTCATTAATAAACGCTCTTGATTTACCGTTTGGAGCAATTTCTCTACGCAGCACTAGTTCAGACTGGTCAATGTCCATGTCTTCTTCTAATGATTGTAAATAAGTAGTGACTGCTTTGTTATTTTCGATAGAAAAATAACCTTCTATAAAACATTTTTTTTCTTTGCTAACAAGGCTGCTGCTATCGGCGCGCTCTCCTAAAATTAAACTGAGTGCACCCATCAAAATACTTTTACCAGCACCTGTTTCGCCGGTAATAATATTGAGCTTATCAGAGAAATCGATTTCGATTTCATCAATGATCGCATAGTTTTTTATGTGGAGCTTTGTTAGCATAGTTCTAATCTGCTGCAATTTAGGTAAAACAAACTATTTGCAGCGCGCAATACCCGCTTTGGCACGTTGGTCCAACGAGTTTTTGTAGCTATGTTCTTCCATAGATAAGCACTGCTCGTAAAAAGAGATGGCTTCTAGTTTTTGACCGCGCTTTTCAAGAATTTGGCCTGCCTGCAGCGCAGCCCTCGCGGCAAAATATGCTGTTTGGTTGGCGCCTAATTGAATGGTTTGTTTGTAATAGGTAATGGCTTCTGCGTCTTTACCCATGTCTTCATAAATGCGGCCAATACGGTATACATATTCTAGTTTATCGAGTGG
This sequence comes from Chitinophagaceae bacterium, assembly GCA_947442905.1. The sequence continues at coordinate 2,099 of CANEWV010000325.1, forward strand.
GCTTGTAAACAATGCCTGCTTGCCTTGTAAAATGGCAAGCGCTTCTTTGGTGTAACCACCATCGGTTAGCAGTCTCGCCTTAAGTAGCAGGGGGTTAGGCCAAACACCCGTTTTAGCATCTTTTAATGCTTGTTTGTCTGCGTCCGTGTCTGTGCCGCCGCGCAAAAAAATTTGCTTGCGCGCCGCCTCGGCGGCGCGCATATCGCCCTTCAAAAAATTTGCCCAGCTCAGTTTTTGGAGCGCGTCTTTAATGTAAAAATTGCCTTTAAATTGCTCTGTGTATTTGGTCAATAGCGGCGTCGCACCGTCTAAATCGAGTGCATACAGTTTTGCGCATCCTAATTCAAAATCCCAAAAGGGTAGGGATAAATACTCGGTGCTTTTATTTCTGTTTTCAATAATGTTTTTTGTTTCGATACTTGCTTTGTGGTTGAGCGCTAAGTTGGCAGCAGTCCAGGCGTGTAAATGATTGTTAACGAGGTCTAGCTTTTTGTCTTTGATAAAAGCCAGCGCTGCATCTTTTTCATTTTGCAAATGAAAAAGCAGGTAGGGGTAAATAAAATGTGATTCGGGACTAAATAATTTGGCCCATACATCGGTGCCGTTGGTAAAATTTGAAACAAGCGTCATGCCTTGTTTTTGTGAGCCGCGCATGCCTAGTAAGTTCGTTAGCCACTGATAGCCTTTGGGCACAGTACCTACAATGCCTTGCAGTGCGCCATAGAGTAAATCATCACCGGTAAATGCAGGAAATTTTTTATGATTTTCGTCGGCAAGCATAAAGGACCTTCTAATATCCCATCCAGCGTCCCAGAAGTGCCCAAATTTTAACGATACCATGGCGCGGTGGATGTATACATTGCTGAGGCAATAGTTGTACATCGGGTTGTTTTTTGGCCCGTCCTTAAGCAAATCAATGCTTTGTTCAAATCGTTTAAACCTTTGCGCGTAA
>CANEWV010000326.1 GCA_947442905.1 Chitinophagaceae bacterium
AACATTGCCACAACCATTAGACAAGACAACTGAATATAAAGCAGCGTCTCCAGATTGAATATTTGATAAGGCATAACTAGATGCAGTTGCATTGGCTATATTAGATCCTGCTTTTTTCCATTGATAGGTAATAGTTCCGCCGCCATTGTCGTTTCCACTAACTTGAATCGTATAATTTGTACCGCTACAAACTGTTTGTGGACTACTTGAAAGACTATTAATACTTGGTTTGTCTTTAAGTGTTAAAGTAACATTCGCAGATTGCGTTGGCGTATTACAAGCATTGCTGACTTTAACAAAATAAACGTCTGCATTCGCAAACTGAAAATTTGTGATTTCATATCTACTTGAGGTTGCATTTTGAATGGCAGTTCCGTTTTTAAACCAGGCATACGTTAATGCGGATGCGTCTGGAGACGTTGCGGTAACTTCTAGTGCAATATTGCCGCCAGCACAAACAGCTGTACTACTTGTTATATTGGTAATTGTAGGACATTGTTGTGCAAACAAAATCTGCGAAATACCAAGTAAGGTAATGGCAAGAAAAATTCGAATTTGTGATGATATCTTCATAAGAAAAAATGCTTGAATTATATATTATACTTACTTAAAACAACTTACGTGTCGCTTTGCAAGTGTATTATCTTCGGTAGGACGAGAAAATAAAAATTGAATCCCAACTTCAAATGCGTTAGCATTTTGTACATATGAAATATTGGGAGCAATTGAAAAATTATAGGTAAAGGATGCTTTGATCACGTTCATGTTTAAATTCACAAACGGAGAAATAGAATTGTTCAAAACATATACACCACCTAAGTCAAATCCAATATAGTTGTCATAATCGGGGAGTATTTGAATCGCGCCAACTAGTGAGGTTGAAGATTGAGTTGCTCTAACAGAATGTAATCCCCCAAAAAATACTTGACTGTAATCAGATAGTATTTTCGAGTAGCCAAGTTGGTAGTTAAAGGTGAGTCCGTCTCTTGTAGCAAGTTTTAGTGGGTCTTTACTAGACTGATTGATATTGTACATCGAAAATCCAGCCGTAAATGATTCTTCTTCTCCAACCGAATTGTAAAGTATACCTGAATTAATGTCTACAAAATTTGCATTGATGACTTGTATGGGCTCGTTGTTTGGTAGTTGAGGAGAATAGCCTGAAAAATCAAATTGATTTGGGAAAAGTAATTGTGTATAATCAATTCTTTTGGAATTATATCTACCCTGAAAACCGAGTGATAGGGTTCTGCTTCCATCATAATTTAATGCTTTGGAATAGGACATCGTTGCAGACATGGCCTGATGCGAGTATACATCTAGGGTTTTGTGCGTATATGCATTTACCCCAAAACCAAAAACATCGTTATTTGGAACAAAATCTAATAACGGACGCATTTGGAAAGATGCATTTGAAAAAGTTGATGTTACAAGCTTCGAGTAGGACTGTGATCTATGCAGCGCATTGAATTTAAAGTCGTCGTCAATAAATCCTGCAAAAGATGGATTTATATTAAGTTGATTTTGCGAAAATTGTGTGAACACAGGTAGCTGTGAACTCGCATTTTCTGAATGCATGAATGCTATAAATAGCAATACTACCCCAATGGGGATTCTGCTTGACTTCCTTTTTTTCATAATAAGATTGAAATACTAAAAATTACTAACCAAGTGAGCTGATAAAACTACTAATTATAGTACAATTATGTAGTATTTATACTATATATTTTTACTTAATATAGAAAAATTTCTACATATAAGTGTCATAATGGCAGAATTATTGCTAGTAAAGGGTTTGACCCTATAAAATAGGGTCATTTTTGGGCTAAATTGGAGGCTTTTGTAGGCTACAATTCACCTGGTTTTTGGGAAAGAATATGTTACTATTTGGAGATCTTATTTATTATTATATCTTTATGATATCAAAATAATATCAAACATGGAAAAATTACTCAAACCCTTTTCTGGGTACAAAGCAGCTTTAATTGCTTTATTATCATTTTTCATTGGCTTTGCACTTGTGGTTGGTGGTGCTCAACAAAATGAGGGCGGCCAAGTTTTCTTTGGCATACTACTTCTAGCTGCGGCTGGTTTTTTAGTGAAAGGGCTCATGATTATTGATCCTAATTATAGCATTGTACTTACGTTTTTTGGTAAGTATGTGGGTACCGTTAGAGAAAATGGACTTCAATTTGTAAATCCATTTTACAGTAAACTAAAAGTGTCACTTCGTATGCAAAGCATCGAAAGCACCAAGTTAAAAGTGAATGATAAACTAGGAAATCCTATCGAAATTGCTGCTGTTATTTTATATCAAGTAGAAGATACGTACAAAGCAGTATTTGATGTAACAAGTTTTAATGATTACATCCGTAACCAAAGTGAAGCAGCTGTTCGTCATTTAGCAACCACTTGTCCTTACGATAATATCGAAGATGAAAAAGCGCACGTTACGTTGCGTGATGGAGGAGATAAAGTTATTGAAATGTTAGAACAAGAATTAAATCAGCGTTTAAATAAAGCGGGCGTGTTGGTTACAGAAGCGCGCATAAGTCACTTAGCATATGCCGCAGAAATAGCAGGCGCTATGCTACAACGCCAGCAAGCAACAGCGATTGTAGCTGCACGTACAAAAATTGTAGAAGGCGCTGTGGGTATGGTTGAAATGGCCCTTGCCATGTTGTCTGAAAAAGATATTGTGGTTTTAGATGATGATAAAAAAGCGGCCATGGTGAGTAATTTAATGGTGGTATTGTGTGGTGAAAAAGCGGCTTCGCCAGTATTAAATACTGGGAGTCTTTATTAATCCATTTAAATACTTTTTATGTCTCTTACTAAAAAAACTTTTGTTTTGCGGATAAGCGAAGACACTTTTAATAAGCTGTCTAAATGGGCCGATGATGAATTTAGGAGTGTAAACGGACAAATTGAAATGATACTCGACAAAGCATTAAAAGAAGCCGGCAGAAAATCGGTAGAAAAAGATGTAAAGCCATCTCAAAATCCTAAATTGCTTAAATGAAAATCAAATCAATTGTAGTAGCGCT
>CANEWV010000327.1 GCA_947442905.1 Chitinophagaceae bacterium
TATTCAGCGCCCGGCTGTTACTGCGCAAAACTTTTTACAACTTCATGTGGTAGCGTCCATGAATCAGCGCATGGTATATACCTCTACCATTCAGTTGCAAACAAAAAAATCAGCAGCACTAGCTATGAGAACCGATAGTTTGCCTACGGGTGTTTTACAAATTACCGTTTTTGACGCAGCTTGGGTGCCAGTAGCAGAGCGGGTTTTATTTATCAATAACAACCTACATACATTTTATCCTTCAGTAAAAATGTTTACACCACGTTTAAGTAAGCGTGCTAAAAATACCATCGATATTGTAGTAGAAGATACACTGCTTAGTAATTTGTCCGTATCTGTAACGGATATCAATGCAGTGCAAGATAATTCCAATACTATTTTTTCTAATCTGCTTTTACAAGGAGACATTAAAGGTAATATCCCAAATGCTGCTCAGTATTTTTCGAGTACCGACCCAGATATACCTGCAAAGCTTGACCTAGTAATGCTTACACATGGTTGGCGTAAATACAACTGGGAAGAAATGATTAAAGGAAAGCTACCCAATTTAAAATACCAAATGGATAGTGATTATTTACAAATTAGAGGTGCGGTATATAATGGCGCAACCTTTGATAATAAATTAGTAAAGAGTATTACCATGGTGCTGCAATCTAAAGATAGTAGCAAGCAGTATTTTTTTGCACCCATTAACCCCGATGCTAGTTTTAGTCAGCGCGGCATTATATTTTTTGATACAGTGCGTGTTTTTTATAAAATCAATGGAGATAAAAAAATAGCGCCTAGTACGGTGGCTAATTTTAGTTATAGCTTGCCCACTGTTATGTATCCTACACAAATTCAATTGTATCATTTTGCAAAACCAGATACAACGGGGCTTTCTTATCTTATGTATATGGAAGCACAGGCTAAAAAAATTAAAAAAACATTTGACGCGGTAGTTGTTTTAAAAGAGGTGGTCGTGCAATCAAAAGCAAAGTCTGCCATTGATGTACTGGATGAAAAATATACAACCGGATTATTTTCTTCTAGAGATAGTTATGCGTTTGATGTACAAAACGATAATCATGCAACAGGTGCTACCAATGTGTTTCAGTACTTGCAAAATTTAATTCCGGGTATGACCATGTCAATTCCAATACTTGGTGCCAATGGTGCAGAAGATGCCAATAGCAACAATGTTCCCGGTTTAAATTGGCGCGACGGAACCCCTGATATTTTCTTAAATGAAATGTTATCAGACGCAGAGCAAACCATGGGTATTCAAATGAGTGATATTGCCTACATTAAAGTTTTTCGTCCACCATTTATGGGATCATCAGGATCAGGGCCTTCAGGTGCTATCGCTATTTATACCAAAAAGCCCGCCGATTTAAAAAATGAAAGTTTAAAAGGATTGAGTAATGCTATCTTAACTGGATATACCAACTACAAAGAATTTTATAGTCCTAATTATTTGACAGCACCTACTAAAGTACCTGATGTAAGAACCACGCTTTATTGGAACCCTTATGTGCTGTCAGACAAGAAAACCAAACTCGTTAAACTGGATTTTTACAACAACGATGTTACCACCAAATTTAGAATTGTGGTAGAAGGGATGAATGCTGCAGGTAAATTAACACGAGTAGAAAAAATAATTCAGTAAGCGAACGTTTATTCTGCTTCCTTATCAAATTCAAAATCGTCGCTATCTAGTAGCTCACGTTCAATTTCTTCCATCATTACAATGTCGGAGGCTTCACTTACCGTAGGGGTAAGGTTAAGTACTTCTAAAAAGCCAAGCTCGTCAAAAGCATTTTCAAGTTTTGGGGACAGGCAGCAAATGACAAAAGAGGCACTTTTATCATAAAATGCTTGTTGCAAATCTGTTAAGATTTGACATGCTGTAGGGTCTATTTCTGTAACATTTTCTAGATTCAACACCATATTTTTTAATGGCGATTCTAGACATTTATTGCAAATAGTCTCTATTTCTGCTGTTATAATGGCAGTGATTGAGGTTCCAGCCGGGGTTAAAAGCTGGTATTTTTCTTTGGTATCAATTTTGAGCTCCATAGGATAGGCGTGAAGTTAGTAAATGTGGATAATCCACACACAACTTCGCTCAAAAATATTCGTTATAATTGTATAAATCCAATTTTCGTTATGGATAATAATTTTTCGGCACAAGTAAAAGAGATCATTTCCTATAGTAGGGAGGAAGCTTTAAGGTTAGGAAACGACTTTATAGGGACAGAGCATTTATTGCTTGGACTTATAAGGGATGAGGAAAATACGGCCATTAAGGTGCTAAAGCAGCTTAATGTAGACCTGTATGAGCTCCGCAAGGAAATTGAGCTTGCTGTTAAGGATAAGACCGGCAAAAACATTGCCAACATCAATAGTTTGCCCTTAACCAAGCAGGCCGAAAAAGTAATTCGTGTTACTGTATTGGAAGCCAAGGCCCTCAAAAGTCCGCTGGTAGAAACGGAGCACTTAATGCTAAGTATTCTCAAAAACAAAGAAAATATTGCCACTCAAATACTGGGTCAATTTGATATCGATTACGATTTGTTTAGAACCGAGCTAGGGATGGTGGGTAGTTCAAGCCCTCAAAACGAGTTCCCGGAAGACAATGACAACGACGATGATTTTGATGAAGAAAAAAGAGGCGGTGGATTTAGTCAGCCTAAGGCTGCAAAATCTCCTGCTGGGGCAAAAAGTAAAACACCTGTACTAGATAATTTTGGAAGAGACATTACCAAATTAGCTGAGGTGGGTAATTTAGATCCTATTGTTGGACGTGAGGCAGAAATTGAACGTGTGAGTCAGATTTTAAGCCGTCGTAAAAAAAATAATCCTATTTTAATTGGTGAGCCGGGTGTGGGTAAAACGGCCATAGTAGAAGGCCTAGCGCTCCGAATTGTGCAGCGCAAAGTTAGCCGCGTATTATTTGACAAGCGTGTAATATCGTTAGACCTGGCAGCACTTGTTGCAGGTACTAAATACCGTGGTCAATTTGAAGAGCGCATGAAAGCCATCATGAATGAGCTTGAAAA
>CANEWV010000328.1 GCA_947442905.1 Chitinophagaceae bacterium
AAAACAAAAGTCTCGCAGAAGCGAGACTTTATATATGGATGGGTTAGTAAGTACAGGGAAATAAATTTCCCTACCACAATATTAAAAATAGTTTTACATGATGCAAATATTATTTGTAAACAATTTTATTAACATTTTCGAATCAAATGGGTATACTGCATCAAATCATCTAGCGTAAAATGGAGTTGAGCACCTAATGCTTATGCGCATGGAGTATTACCTTTACAATAATCAAACGGTTTAGTATGAAGTTTCCAAGTCCTGTTTTAGTGAGTCGTATTGCAGAATTAATTGGTGCTAGCGTTGTAGGTGATGCAGATGCAAACGTGTATGGTATCAATGAAATTCATGTAGTAGAACCAGGAGATTTGGTTTTTGTAGACCATCCAAAATATTATGATACCTGCCTTAATAGTGCAGCAAGTTTTATCATCATCAATACATCAGAAGTTACCGTACCGGAAGGAAAAACAATACTCGTTACCAAGGATCCATTTGAATCTTATCTAACCATTGTCAATCATTTTAATCCGGTGCTAAAAGCGACAGAACCTATAGCAGCAAGCGCTTTCATAGGAGAGGGCACTTATATTATGCCGCAGGCTTTTATTGGTAATCATGTTCGCATTGGAAAAAATTGTAGAATTTATCCGGGTGTTTGCATATTCGATAACACCGTTATTGGAGACAACGTTATTGTACAAGCAGGCACCATCATTGGTAGCGATGCATTCTATTATAACACCAAAAAAAATAGAGACCAGTGGTTTAAAAAAATGGAAAGTTGTGGATCCGTGGTACTTGAAGATGGAGTAGAAATTGGCGCTAACTGTACCATTGATAGAGGCGTTACTGCCATCACAAAAATTGGAGCCGGTACAAAAATTGATAACCAGGTACATATTGGACACGATACCATTATTGGAAAAAACTGTTTATTGGCTGCGCAGGTTGGAATTGCTGGAGGTACGATTTTGGAAGACGGTGTTACCCTATGGGGACAGGTTGGTGTTAATAAAACAATTCGAATTGGAGCCGGTGCCGTGGTTTTAGGTCAGGCTGGCGTTACAAATAATTTAGAGGGCGGCAAAACCTATATGGGCTTTCCTGCCACAGAAGCATCAGCAAAAAGACGCGAACTGGTTTGGATCAAAAGAATTCCTGAACTCTGGAAAAAAGTAATGGACTAGCGCTACCTGACTATCCCTTTAAATTATATTTTACCCTTAACTCATCTGCCACTCTATTGATGGTTTCTTCAAGTGGTGTGTACGAAAAATCTGGTAAGGCTTTTAGTAGTTTACTATTGTCGAAATAGACTGCAGCCTGAGCCGTTAACGTCGTTTCTTTGGTTAATAGTGGTGAACTACCTGTAAAAAAGGTTTTTACCGCTTCGATCCTCCACACAATGGCAGCTAACAGGGGTGTTACCTTTTTAGACGGACGGGGTACATTAAAAGCGTCGGCTATTAAATTAAATATGGTGCGATAAGGGGTATTATGGCCACTAATAATAAAACGCTGTGCCTTAATATCACTATTCATAAGTAGGGTCATGGCATTTGAAACGTCTTTTACGTCTACAAACCCACTCACGCCTGTTGTATACCAAGGAAAACGGTTATATGCCGATTTAAATATACTTGTGGACCCGGTATGCCAGCTGCCACTTCCTAAAATAATAACCGGATTTACGATCACCGCGTCTAGGCCTTCTCCAATTCCCCTCCACACTTCCATTTCAGCTAAATATTTTGTTTTTCCGTATTCACTATTGCTCGTTTCTGCAGACCAGTTCATGGTTTCATTGATCGGACCATCTTCTCTTATTCTACCTAGTGCAGCTACCGAACTTACAAATAACAACTTTTTAATGCCGGCATCAATACACGCATTGACAACATTTGCAGTGCCATCAATATTGGTGGCGTGCATCTTCTGTTTTAGCTTCGGATGAAAGGACACAATAGCCGCGCAATGGTATACCTGCTCCACACCTTTCATAGCTTCTTCCAACACCACAACATCGAGTACATCGCCTTCGATCCACTCAACTTTTTCTGCAAATTTTATTGCAGGAATTTGCTTTCGGTATAGTGCACGAATTTGAAGTGGCGTGGTGCCCGTATGTTTTTCAAACAAGGTTTCTATCAATGAAGATCCGAGTAAACCGCTAGCGCCTGTAATAAATATCATACAAAAATTTAAGTTGTAGCATTACAATAATTACAAATACCACTTACCACCATATCAATTTGTGAAGCAGCAAAACCAACCGGCATATGTACGGCAGGGACAACAACATGCTCTAAACAAAAAGTTTTATTACAATTGTCACAAATAAAATGAACATGATTGTCGTGGTGATGCCCCGCACTGCAACTGTCTTTGCAAAGTGCATATAAAACAGCATTGTCTGGTGTGGGTATGGTATGGATAATCCCTTTGTCTACAAAGGTTTGAAGGGTTCTATAAATCGTAACGCGGTCAAAATCTTCACCTACATGATCTTCAATATCCGCGTGTGCGAGCGCAGAATCTTCCTGAAAAAAACTTTCAAGAATTTTTTTTCTGCTATCCGTAATACTTAAATTACTTCTTTTTAATAGATCAATAATTTTTTGCTCCACCTATTAGTTATTGGGGGTTATTGGTAAATACGCCATTTACAAATGTTCCCGAAATACTTTCTGCCAATAATTTTTTAATATCTATTTGCAGTTGTTGTAAATCTGTTTGCTTGAGGGCATCATATACTTGTCCGCGCAGTTTTCCATTACGGTCTACGAGTGCAAAAAACTGGGTATGAATAAATTGATCTTCAATTTTTTCTACATTATTTTTTGGATCATCTAATAAATAAGAGCTCCTCGCCATTTGGTATAAACTATCTTTTCTTCCGGTAAGTAACACCCATTTTTTAGTGTCAATTTGTAAAGAGTCGGCATATTTTTTAAGGCGTGCTACCGAATCGGTTTCTGGATTACAAGTGTGTGCCACAATTAAGAAATCAGGATTTGATTTGTTGGCTTCGTAAATG
>CANEWV010000329.1 GCA_947442905.1 Chitinophagaceae bacterium
AATATCGTAACAGCCATGATGCGTAGGGCCATCTTCACCTACAAGTCCGGCTCTGTCTAAACAGAGTACCACCGGTAATTTTTGTATCGCAACATCATGCACCACCTGATCAAAAGCACGCTGCATGAATGAAGAATAAATATTACAGAACACGCGCATACCCTGTGTGGCAAGGCCAGCACTGAGCGTAACAGCATGCTGCTCACAAATGCCTACGTCAAACGCACGGTCCGGCATGGCATCCATCATAAATTTTAATGAAGAGCCACTTGGCATTGCAGGCGTCACACCCATAATGAGTGGGTTTGCTTTTGCAAGTTCTAGTAGGGTAAGACCAAATACGTCTTGGTATTTTGGTGCTTGTGGCGTGTCAATTTTTTTCTTGATGATCTCGCCCGTTAATTTATCAAACAGTCCGGGTGCATGCCATTTTGTTTGGTCTTTTTCTGCAAGTTCGTAGCCCTTACCTTTTGTGGTAATAACGTGCAATAATTTAGGGCCAGGAATATCTCTTAAATCTTTAAGGGTATCTACTAGGTTGGTAATATTATGACCATCGATAGGGCCAAAATAACGAAGCTGTAAAGCCTCAAAAAGGTTGCTGCTCTTGCTTACCATGCCTTTTACGCTGGCTTCTAATTTTGAAGCGAGTGACCTTGAAGTTGATTTTCCAACAGGCATTTTACCAAGCAGGTTCCAAATTTCATCTCTTACTTTATTGTACGTAGGAGAGGTTGCAATATCTGTTAAGTATTCTTTTAAAGCACCCACATTTGGATCGATGCTCATGCAGTTGTCATTTAAAATAATAAGCACATCACTATCCGCAACGCCCGCATGGTTCATTGCTTCAAAAGCCATACCAGCAGTCATAGAACCATCACCAATAACGGCAATTGATTTTCTGTTTTCACCTTTGTATTTTGCGGCCATAGCCATGCCTAATGCTGCAGAAATAGAAGTAGAAGAGTGACCTACGCCAAACGTATCGTACTCGCTTTCTGATCTTTTAGGAAAGCCACTAAGCCCTTTATATTTTCTATTGGTAACAAACTGATCTCTGCGTCCGGTTAATATTTTATGACCATACGCCTGATGGCCTACGTCCCAAACCAGCTGATCATAAGGGGTGTTATAAATGTAATGAAGGGCTACGCTTAATTCAACCACACCAAGGCTGGCAGCAAAGTGGCCACCGTGGACACTCACAATATCAATGATGTATTGGCGTAATTCATTGCAAACTTGATGCAATTGATCTTTGGGGATCTTTTTGAGGTCATCGGGATTGTTGATGTTCCCTAGAAGTGCTCCTGGCCTTATTTCCATGCAAAAAGTTAGTTTAGGTTGTAAAAATAGGTATTTAGTGTGAAGCAAAACACCTTTCTTACAATAGAAACATCACACAAAAACAAAGGTTCACCCCTTCTTAACTTTATTTTATGCCAACCAAGGTTGGTTTTTGCCTTTCTTCCCTAATTTACCCCTTTTGGGGTGCTTAATTTTTATATTTGTAACTATGTCTAGAAGAAATAACCGTGTTTATTGGTGGTGTCAGGTGGGCGGCTGGTTTTCCTACGGGTTAACCATGATTTTTTTCGCTTTCATTTTTGACAGCAAACCCAATCCCGTTTTTTATCCAAGACTGGGTATTACCATTGTTTCTGGTATCTTATTTACCCATTTGTTTAGAACCCTGATTGTTCAGTTTAAGTTAAGGCCTCCTTTTCCGTTTCAGAAATGGTGGCTGTTGGTGATTCTCTTTTTTGGGGTGGTTGTGTTTTATAGTTTAACCAATAGTGCTATTGTGGAGTGGGTGGGCCTTTATGATCCAAGAATTAAATTTTCTGTAAGCACACGGTTCTTTTCCAATTTGATTTTTGATTCGCCCATGATATTTATTTGGATCAGCATTTATTATGTATGGCACTATGTTCAGCTAGGGCGAATGAATGAAATTCAAAAAGTAAGACTTGAATCACTGGTAAAAGAACTCGAATTAAAAACCATTAAAGCGCATATCAATCCGCACTTTATTTTTAATGCGCTGAATAGTATTAGGGCCCTTGTGGATGAAAATCCAGAACGCGCCAGAACAGCCATTACAGAGCTGAGTAATATTTTGCGCAGTAGCATGCAAGCCGAAAAACTTGAAACGGTAACACTCGAAAAAGAGCTTTCGATTGTAAAAGATTATTTGGCGCTTGAAACCATTAGATTTGAAAGTAGGCTACGCGTGGTATATCATATTGATGAAGATACGCTTGATCAGCCCGTGCCACCGATGATGCTACAAACCCTTGTAGAAAACGCTATCAAGCATGGTATTGGAAAGCAAAGAGAAGGCGGTGTGGTTGAAATATGGTCCGATTTTAAAAATGAACACCACGAGCTTATTATCAAAAATACCGGCGCCATAGACGGCGATTTAGATATTGACAACAGTGGCTTTGGCATTAGTAGTACCAAAAATAGACTCGGTTTACTTTTTGGAAATAACGCAGAGTTTTATATTCACAATACAAGCGATCATATGGTGGAGGCCGTTGTAAGACTTCCTTTAGCCCAAAACAATAAATAATTTTAATAGTACCCAATATGGCTATAAAAGCAATTATCATTGATGACGAAAGACTTGCGCGTAATGAGCTAAAAAAATTATTATTAGATCATTCCGACATTGAAGTACTTGACGAAGCGTCAAACGTAGATGAAGGCATTGAAAAAATCGAGCAGCACAATCCTGATCTAGTTTTTTTAGACATTCAAATGCCCGGCAAAACCGGATTTGATTTACTTGCAGAAGTTGAGCGTGCGCCAAAAGTAATTTTTACTACTGCTTATGATGACTATGCCATCAAAGCTTTTGAAGTCAATGCACTTGATTATTTATTAAAACCTATCGAGCCCAAGCGCCTTTCTGACGCGATACAAAAACTACAAGCCGAACTCTTTAAAGAGCAAGTTGGGTTTCATGGTAACAATAGGGGCCCATTAACAGAAATTGACCAAGTGTTTGTGAAGGATGGAGAG
>CANEWV010000330.1 GCA_947442905.1 Chitinophagaceae bacterium
ATTTATTTTGCTGGCTTTTTATGTAGCACTTGCTAAAAAACAAGGTGCCGATTTGCACAAGCTTACAGGCACCATACAAAACGATATTTTAAAAGAATACGCAGCAAGAGGCACTTATATTTATCCGCCAAAACCTTCTATGCGTATCATTACCGATATTTTTGAATGGTGTAGTGTGCATGTACCAAAATGGAATACCATTTCTATATCAGGGTACCATATTAGAGAAGCTGGTAGTACTGCAGTGCAAGAAATTGCATTTACTTTAAGCAATGGTAAAGCCTATGTAAAAGCAGCCATCGAAAAAGGAATGGACATCAATGTTTTTGGCAAACGACTCTCCTTCTTTTTTAATGCGCACAATAATTTATTTGAAGAAGTAGCCAAATTTAGAGCAGCCAGAACCATGTGGGCATCTATCATGAAAGAGCTTGGTGCCACAGATCCCAAAGCCATGATGCTTCGTTTTCATACACAAACAGGCGGCGCCACACTTACCGCGCAACAACCGCTTAATAATATTAGCCGCGTTACCATTCAAACCCTTGCCGCTGTTTTAGGCGGTACTCAAAGTTTGCATACCAATGGTTATGACGAAGCCCTTAATTTACCTACCGAAGAAGCTGCACGTATTGCTTTAAGAACCCAACAAATTGTTGCGTTTGAAAGTGGTGCACCAGATACCGTAGATCCATTAGCGGGTAGTTATTTTATTGAAAGCTTAACTGCAGAAGTAGAACAAAAAGCCTGGGAACTCATTCAAAAAATAGACGCCATGGGTGGCAGCGTAGCTGCCATAGAATCTGGTTTTATGCAAGATGAAATTGCAAAAAGCGCCTACGCCTATCAAAAAGATATTGAATCTGGCGAAAAAATTATTGTTGGCGTCAACAAATTTACCATCGATGAAGCCCCTACTACTATTGCATTTAAAATAGATGATAGTATTAGACAGGTACAAATTGACAAAATTAATACCCTCAAAAAAAATAGAGACAACGCTAAGGTTACCGCTTGTTTAGACGCCATTACTACTGCAGCAAAAGGCACTGATAACATCATGCCGCTGGTTGTAGAAGCTGTTGAAAATAAAGCCACCCTTGGTGAAATCTCAAACGCATTAAGATCTGTGTTTGGCGAATTTTAAAAAAATTATATAAACTTTTTTATCATGAAAAATGTATCCCTAGCCTTTTTACTTGCTGTTACATCACTTACAGCAGTAGCGCAAAAAAAACAAACAACGGCGTCAAGCGCTACCCCTGCTAACTATGCAGCATTAGTAGCAGAAGTAACGCCTCAGTTAACTACCTGGCGCAGACATTTTCATGAACACCCAGAGTTAAGCAATCGTGAATTTAATACAGGTAAATACATTGCCAACTACATGCGCTCGATTGGTTATGAAGTAAAAGAAAACGTTGCTAATACCGGTGTTGTTGCTATTTTAAAAGGTGGCAAACCAGGCCCAGTTGTTGCACTAAGAGCTGATATTGACGCACTACCTGTTACCGAAAGAAATAGTTTACCCTTTGCCTCGAAAGTAGTTACAGAATACAATGGACAAAAAGTGGGTGTTATGCACGCTTGTGGTCATGACGCGCATACTTCTATATTAATGGGTACTGCAACTGTGCTTAAAAAAATGCAAGCAGATGTACCAGGTACTGTGGTGTTTTTATTTCAACCCGCCGAAGAAGGTTCTCCAGAAGGTGAAGAAGGTGGTGCTCAACTTATGATCAAACAAGGCGTATTAGAAAATCCAAAAGTAGACGTGGTTTTTGGCATGCATATTAAAACCGAAGTGCCTGTTGGTGAAATTCAGTACAAGGCACAGGGCTTTATGGCTTCTTCAGATTGGATTAAAATTGTCGTGAATGGAAAAGGCGCACACGGCTCAAAACCTTGGACTGGCGTAGATCCTATTGCTGCATCTGCACAAATTATTCAAGGGCTACAAAATATTGTGAGTAGACAAATGGAACTTACCAAAGCACCAGTTGTAATTACCATTGGCGCCATTCATGGTGGTGTACGTAACAACATTATTCCAGAGTCTTGTGAAATGATTGGCACTTTACGAACCCTAGACCCTGCCATGCAAAAAGAATTGCATGAGCGTATCAAAAATACGGTAAGTCATATTGCAGCAAGCGCTGGCGCTACTGCAGATGTTACCATTAGTACCAAAACACTGGTTACCTATAACGATCCTGCCCTTGTAAAACTTACAGTTCCGTTTTTAGAAACAGCCGCCGGTAAAGGCAATGTAAAAGAAAGAGATTGGGATACTGGCGCCGAAGACTTTTCATTTTTTGGAGAAAAAACACCAGCATTTTTCTTTTACTTAGGTGCGATGCCAAAAGGAATGAAACCATCAGAAGCTTCTTTACACCATACACCTGAATTTTTTATTGATGAATCGGGATTTGATTTGGGCGTTAAAGCATTTTGCCAATTGGTGTTTGACTATGCAGGAACAAAAAAGTAATTAATTACTGACGGGCACCAAATAGTAAGCTTCCGATTCTAACCATCGTACTACCAGATTTTATGGCAAGTGCATAATCGGCACTCATACCCATACTTAATACAGCAGTAGGTTGTACATTAAAGTGATGTGTTGTAAACAGCTCGTGCAAGTAATTAAATTCGGAAGCAACTACGTCCTGATCATCAGAAAATGATGCCATACCCATTAGCCCTTTAATGTTTACGTTGGGTAAATGTTTGGCAGCTTCTAGTGCATCTGATAATTCGGGAGCGTCCATACCAAATTTTGTTTCCTCTTTAGCAATATGCACTTGCAACAAACAATCGATTACACGGTTATTTTTTTGGGCTTGCTTATTAATTTCTTGTAATAATTTTAAACTGTCTACCCCATGAATGAGGTGTACAAAGGGTGCAATGTATTTAACCTTGTTACTTTGTAAATGACCTATAAAATGCCAGTTAATATTGGAAGGCAATACGGCTTGTTTTTCAACAAGTTCCTGCACATAATTTTCGCCAAAATCAAGTTGCC
>CANEWV010000331.1 GCA_947442905.1 Chitinophagaceae bacterium
AATTTTCTACCCAGTTGCATACCATAACTCATGTAAGCATTGTGCTGATCGTACCAAACGCCTTTACCGCAAGGGATTTCAGATACATCACTGCCAGTTCCGCAGGTAATGGAATTACCAATAGACTCAATTTTAAGCGCATACTTAGTTGCAGGCGCTTGTATTGTATTAGCAACAATACCAACAAAAGTTAAAGCGCCAATATTTGCTTCTGTGTTTTTACAAAGCACTAATTGATGCCATACATTTTTATTTGTAGGCTTTACCCAAATAGTATCTAAACGTTTGGACAACTTGATGCGTTTAGGCTCACCATCAACCACCAGTTCTATGTAATTATGATTGGAACCCCACTTTATTTCGTCTTCAATAATAATACCACAAGAATCGCCACTAAAAGCCCACTCAATACTTACACCAGGCTGCCAGAATGTGGGTCGTAAAGGATTTGAAACATCTATTCGGCCCATGTAACGTATCGCACTATGTGTAGGCAAATAAACTTGTTGATAGATATTTTTAGTGGCTAATTGTTTTTCAAATAGCATTTTCGGATAGCTGTACAACAGTTTAAAATCGGGTGCAGATATTTGCCCTGGATAAGGCGCATAATAATGCATTTTCTGTGTCGATTTCATAAAGCCCGCATTACGCCATACCAACACATGCGAAACTGGATACTGTTTCAATAGCGGATATAAAGTACCCGTCCACCACTTAGAGTCTGGTATTGCCTCGTAACCCGTTTCGGCAATAGCAGCTATTTTTTGTTTGTCAGAAGCTACTTTAGTTAAAATACTAAGTTGCTGATGCATTACACGTAAAAAAGTAGCACGTCCATCTGCTCCTTCATATTGATACCTATCAAAACTTAGTATATCAACTTTATGATCACCAGGATACCTTACTAAAAAGGAAGCTTCGTCATTAAAATCGGCAGTGTTATAGACATAAATTAGATGATGAATATTTTTTACTTTCATCAGATAATATTGTGTAAAATTCCAAAGTGCAATAAACTGTTCTGCGGTGCAATTGTTTTTTCCCCACCAAAACCAAGTGCCCGTTAATTCATGAAAAGGTCTAAATAAAACGGGGATAGGCTTACCAGCAGGCGTTTTTAATGATTGTAAAAAAACAGCCACTTTATCTAGCCACAATCTATACTTATGATGTTGTTGACCACCAGGCAATACAGAAGCTACAGATCCATGTGTAGTGTCCCATGCATTTTTCCCAGTTAGCGGATTGCCTACATGCCAACTAATAGAAGCAATGCTTCCTTTTGCATGCGCAGCCACAATATTTGATCTTATATCATTAAAGGGCACGCCATCTATGTTTTTTGACATACCTAACTCAATATTGGCAATATCAAAACCATAAAGGCCCGGGTAATCATGAACAACGTCATGTATATCACTTTTTCCTGCAATCCCTCGCCATCCTACGCCATAAGCCATGGCATCTTGATGACCAAAAATGGTATAAGAATCCTTTAATTGAAAAAGATTCTTATACAACTGTTGGGTAGATGAGGTTGCGGCAATGTCCGAACATTGTTGCGCCTGTAAAACGTTTGTAAACGTTACAACGGTCAACAAAATCAAACAAAACCGGAAAGTATTGAGCATTGAACTTTAATTAAAAGAGTCCAATATCATCAAAAAATACTTCAAATATTTTACCACTATACTCTTTTAATTCTATAGAAGAGATGGTCGCTGGATTTCCAATGCTTGATAATGGAACTTCTACTTGCGTCCATACGCCAAGCGTTGTAGGCAGTGTTAGTGTATAGGTTACAGCAGAACTACCATTTAAAATAACCCTTATTTTAAATCCTCCAGAATTGGTACTACCATAAACAGAAAATTTAATAGCAGAATATCCCGTAGTGCTAATTGCAGGCGCAGCCTTGGTTAATCTAAAGCCACCAAAACCAACGTTATAGTTTGTTTTAACTGAATTGGTTCCTCTAAGCACATTAAGCGTATTGGTTAATGTTGCAGTAGTACTATATGATGTATTAGACCAGCCTGTTGTTAAAGCATCTGCATAAATTACATATCCCAAACCATAAGAAATTGCAGCTTTTGTTGTCCCTGATGGTGTTGTTACAAAAAAGTAACCACCCGTGATAGTTGATGGTATGGTAACCTTTATTTGTGTTTTAGAACTAGATACAATAGCCAAATCAGTTGTATTTAATTTAACACTTGTAACACCTAAAAAATAATCGCCAGTAAGTGTAACTTCTGTTCCTGCACCGCCAGCTCCAGGTGTAAATGAAGTAATTACTGGGGCCGGTTGTAAAATTTTAAAATTATACACCGCCGTTCCATATTTAGTAGTCACCTTGATTGGGTTGTTAACCGGATCAGGTAAATTAGAAGGAATTTTAACAGTAACAGTTGTATCATCTGAACTAAATAATGAATCGGCAGCAGCTACATTGCTAAATTCTACTTTAAGCGTTGTAGCTAAATTTTTACCTTTAATGATGATCCAATCACCATAAACAACAGAAGAAACTGCCAGAGCCCTGTTATTTAAATCTGTTACCGCATTAATCGTTGGCGGCAATGTGCTTGGCTTAGTAGAATAATCTACATAATTGTCTTTTTTGCAAGAAAACATAAGTAGCATCGAACAAAAAGCAATGCAGCCTAGCGCATTTTGCTTTAGTGATTTTAAAATAGTATTCGTATACATAAGATTAAGTTTTATTTGATTTTACCAACCAGGGTTATTAGCAGGTATTAATGTATTTGAGTTAAGTTCACTTTGAGGTATTGGCAATAATAAATTACGTGAGTTTCTCACTTTAGTAATATTATTTTGACCAATGCCTATTTTATTCATTACTTGTAAATAAATACCCCAGCGCATTAAATCGTATCTTCTAATACCTTCAAAAACAAACTCTCTCGCTCTTTCAGCAAGCACAAAACTTCTAAATTCATCTCTAGTTAAATTAGCAGGCGCTGTTTGCGCTTTTGCTCTAGTACG
>CANEWV010000332.1 GCA_947442905.1 Chitinophagaceae bacterium
GCCCTCGCCATACAAAACGGTAACTGGTTTTTGAAGAGCAGCCGCAAGTGTTCCGGTGCCGGTACTTAAACAGTAAATGGTTTTAGCGGAATAGAGTAGGTCGCAAAATTTAAAAATATCGGGTGTTGATAGGGTATTGGTGCAGTTGATACTGATTGCTCTACCCCCTAATACTTTCATTTGTGCGTTAGGTGCTATGTTATTTTGATCAAACCAGTTTTGTATGGTGGCCGGATATTTAATATCGCCGGTATAAGAAATATAATTAGGATCGTAAATGGTTTTGTCAATAAGAGACTCTACAAGCAACGGCTTGTAATATATTTCTGGTTCGTGGTTTCTTTTATTATCATCCAGCCCGTACGCCAGCATTAAATGATCCAGTAAATTTTCACCCTCCTCAATGTTTTCTGAAAAATAAAAAAAGCCAGGGTCGTTGGTGAATCCGTCAAGGTAAGGGTTTAATTCCCAAACCAATTTTTTGGTATCCGGGTTTCTAAAAATAGAATCATTAGAAATAAACACCTGATTAAACCCGCCGTATTGTTTGGCAATGCGCGGCAAATGACTATAAAACAAATGGTCGCCAAGTCCTCCTTTTTGTATGGATAGTATCAGTGTTTTCATGAAAACCGGTTTGTCCAATGTTTATAAAATGCGGTTTCAAAGGCTATTTTTTTTGATAGGTAACTTTTATTTTGGAGACCTATAAAATTTTCAAAATGCATGCGTTTTTGAGAAGCCATACTGCTTTTATACTGGCTATAAAATAAATCAACAATCGGAAAACGATCTTCTAAAAAATCATTCTTTGTAAATAATTGTATTACATGATTTATATATCTATTTAGGACCGTTTTTTTGGTGTGGGTCCTAATAGTAACGTTGCTACTGTGTTGTCTATAGTCTACGAGAGCCTTGTCAATACTGTAGGTTTGACCAAAAGTGTAAGAAACCAGCGCCATCCATGCGTCATGATTGAAACTCGGATGAATTGGCATGCCAATTATGTGATCTTTTAGTGAGTAGTTACAAAGTGTAGTGCAGCCTAGTACAAAATTTCCAAACAATAAAGTTTCTAAACAGTGTTTGTATTTGTGGTGCCCTAATTCATTTCTAAAAGACCTGTTTATGATATTTTTTTGCGCATCAATTAAACAAAGGTCACTATATACCATGCAAGGTTGATCTTTATGTTCTATTTTTTGAAGTGCATGAAAGCTTTCCTCTAATTTGCCGGGATGCCATATATCATCCTGGTCTGATAAAGCAAAATAATAACCTGCAGGGAGTTGGTGTAAGCAGTTTATAAAGTTGCCAACAACGCCACGTCTGGCATCGTTTTTAATAAATTTTATTTTCTTTTCAGCCGCATATTTTTCTAATATAGTGATAGTGTCATCATCGGATCCGTCATCAGAAACGATAATTGTTGTTGGGGGTAAAGTCTGATTTAGAATTGAATCTATTTGCTCATTAAGATATAATGCACCATTATAGGTTGCCATTAAAACGGCTATTGACGGTATATTACTACTAAGCATCTCCTATCGTTTTTGTAGGTATCAAATAGGAGGTTAAAAATGTATGTTTAAATACAAAGAGCTGGATGGCAATATATACTGCTGCGCAACTTGCAATGCAAAGGCTTGTATAGATATACATATCTTGTGTAACTAATTTACAGGCCATCGCAATTGGAATAAATGTGGCGCAAGCGACAAACGATTGCATTAAAAATTTCCAAGGGTACCGAAAAGAAAATAATTTTCGGGTGTAATAAAAATAGATAGCCGTAACAGTTATTTCAGTAATTACGCAAATGATAGAAGCGCCAACTTCTTGATAGAGCGGCGTTAAAATAAAATTGAGTCCAACACTAATAATTAAACCAGCAATCATTGCAATAAACACTTCTTTTGACTTATCTGATGGAATGAGTATTTGAAACGCAAATAAGTGGCCAAAGCCAATAATAAGCGGCAGTATCGACATGATTTGCATGGGCATAATGCTGTTGCCAAATTTTTCACCAGAAAATATAGTAATGATTTCTGGCGCAATAAGTATAGTACCAATGGTTAAGGGTATGGTTAAGGCTACAATAAAATAAAATGATGCGTTTAAGTTTTTTTGAACTGATGGATAATCTTTTTCTGCAAAATGTTTTGATAAAACTGGGATAAATACGGCTCCCACAGATGTTACCAATGGAAGCGTTAATTTAATAAACTTAATAGCTGCCGTGTAATAGCCAACGGCAGTAGCATTAGACAAAAAGCCTAAAAGCACCGTATCCAATATGGTGTACATGCTTGATGCAGCCGTGGCTCCAAAAATAAATAGCAGTGGTTTTATATGTTTTGAAAACTCTAATTGATAGGGTACTCCTTTGTTTTCGTAATAAATAACTATAAAACTATAGACCTGGTTGCCTAGTATAGTAAAAATTAAAATGCCTAAGTAGTTGTATAAATCAGAAGGTGTTTTAACAAATAGATATAAAAGTCCGAGCGCCATTGCTTTAACAACTACAGATCTTAAGGTGATGGTTTTAAAAGCGCCTTTTCCAGCGTAATACCAGTCTGTGTAAGTGAAACTAAATAATACTAGTATGCCAGCAATGATATAAATATTTTGTTGTGCCTCAAAATAGGGAATAAGTAAAATGCTTGCTAGGTATAAGGTACTGGCTATAAAACTTGTGATAATAAAAAGGGTAGTTAAAGAAAGAAAAGTAGATTTTGTAGCTACTGGATCGTTGTTTGCTTTTGCAATTTCTTTGATGCCATAGACAGGAATACCTAAGGCAGCAAATAGGGCAAAATACTGTGCGTATGAAAATATAAATTGTGCCTCACCAATACCGTTTGGTCCTAATATCTTTGCAGCATAAGGGAAGCTAACAAGCGGAAATAATATATTAGATAAAGAGAGTAATATATTATAGACAATATTTTTTCTCATGCACCACTAGTTTTTAAGGGCAGAGACTTTTAAATTATCGA
>CANEWV010000333.1 GCA_947442905.1 Chitinophagaceae bacterium
AATACAACTGGTACTGTGCAAACTGGTTTGTTTGGTGCTGAATCTACTATTCAACAATTAGAAATTAATGTAAATAGCGGCAATGATTTTGCAGATAAATTATTTATTAGAACAAACTTAAGTGCGACTAATAATGGTAAAGACAGAATGGATTTGCCTAAATATGTGAATGAGTCAACAAATTTTTATACAATAGCTCCAGATAATACACATTTAGCAGTAGATGCTAGAAAAGAGTGGAATCAAAACATTCCTTTGGGTATTAATTCAGGTAATGGTAAATACAGTATTTCTGTAGAAAACAATTCTTTACCAGTAGAAAATGTTGTTTATTTAAAAGACAAGTTATTAAACAAACAAATTGAACTAAAAGCTGGCGCTCGTTATGATTTCGAAATCACAAACGATGCTTCTACTTTAGGCGAAAAAAGATTTGAATTGTTTTTTGCAAAACCTAGTACGAGTGTCAATATAGTTGATGGCGCTGCCTCAGGCTTACAAATGCAAATTTTAGGAACCGCAGTAGACGGTAGTGTATTGTCTATTCAAGTTAACGGGCTTAAGTCAAATGAGTTAGGAAATGTTTCTTTGGTAGACATGAACGGCAGAATTGTTGCTACAAAATCTGTCACTAATGGCGTAAATAAAATCAATATTAGTGGTGTATCTAAAGGTCTGCAGTTAATTAAGCTCTCTAATGGTTTAGATCAGTTGACTAAAAAGTTTATAAAATTATAATCAATATTAATTTAATTCCCCCCCAATAACTTATTTATGAAAAACATTAATATAACTCCTCAGTTGCTTAAAGCTCTTTTTATTTTCACACTCTTATTAACAACGCATGCCATTGGTGCATTTGCTCAAACCGATCCAGGATCTGATCCGGATGTGCCTATTGATGGCGGCTTGAGTGTTTTGCTAGCAGCAGGTGTTGGTTATGGCATTAAGGAATTAAGGAAAAAGAAGAACGAAAAAAGCATAAAGTAATTTATTCTAAGCGTTTAAGATGGTGCTGCCTATTTACAAAATTACCAATGCAATAAAGCAAATCCCTTCTCCGGTAAAAATATTTTTATGGAGGGCGTTGATGTTTTTTTTGATTTGGGAGTTGGTGTATAATGTTTTTTTGTTGCCTACAAGAGTTGTAGACATACCCCTTACTTCATTTGTTGGAAACTACACGGCGTCTCTTATCAATATTTTACGAGGAGATAATTTGGCTTATTGTGAAACTGTATCTGAATACGTATACAATGAAGGTGAAGTTTATTTGTCAGGAAAGGCAGTAGTATTTTTAGGCCCTAACAGGCTCATTGGCATTGCTGATGGATGTAATGGGCTTAATCTTGTAGTATTGTTTATAGGCTTTATAGTTGTTTATCCGAGTAGAGTATTTATAAAATTGATTTATGCTGTTGTTGGATTAATAGCTATTATGCTTATAAATATTTTACGTTGTGCAGGACTTGGAATTATACATAACTCATATCCCTCCTTAACTGATTTTGCACATCATTATGCTTTTAAAATAATTACTTATTTGGCAATATTTTATATGTGGTATTGGTATGTTAAGCTTACCAGCAAAATAGAAGCTAATTATGCCTAAGAAATTTTGGGTTGGATTAACCATCATCTTAATTATATATACCCTATTTTATTTGTTTTTTAAGGATGCATCTTACGTTGCGCAAATCCCAAGAAAAACGAGGCATGTAATCAAATTTCTATTGCTTATTACGATTTATGGAGTTGGTGTTTGGCATTTGGCACTTGATAAGATTATTTGGATGAAAACGCTGTGGCATTTAATTCATTTGTCTGGGATCCTTTTTTTACTTTCTTTAGGGGCTTACGATTGGATTATTCATCCTTTGCCAATGTTTATGCGCGAAGTTATGGACGCCGTAAATGAGTTTTTAATTGGCCCCACATTATTTGTTGGGATGGGATTGCTTCAGCAGTTTTTGCTTAAAAACAAAGAGGGGTAGGGTGTACCTGTCTTTAATATTTAGGATCTTTTTTATTAAAATAGTTTAAGACTTTTCATTTTCATTTAAACGTTAAAGTATTTTAACATAGAATAATCTCTGTGCGTATTTCTTTGTACCTATAAAAAGTATAAAGAATATGTTTAAGCAATTCATACGTCATTCAGTCCCCCCATTTTTTTTGTTTTTTGTACTCTTGTTTGCTAGTTGCACCAAAGAAGAATCTGTTTCTCCTTTAACACAAAACAAGGTTTACTTAACTGGTACAGGCAGTACCCCCACCAAGTGGTATTTAACAAGCTACGTATCTACGGCTACGGTGCTTCCGTTAAACTATGCGCAAAAGCGTTACTACAAAACCTTTGGAGCCAACAACCTTTACAAAGACAGTGATGGATTTGTAGGTTCATGGGACATGCCAGGTACGGAGCAGCTTATTGAGCGCTACGTTAACTACCCATCAGGTTCGCCTGCCACACAGTCTTACAAGATTGTTTCAATCACAGCTACTAATCTCATCATTTTACACGATTATAATGGCACACCAATCACAGCGGTTTACACTGCGGGTAATTAGTTTTGTATTTGTGCTACTATGCTGTAATGGCCTTCGAGCACAAAACATAAATCCTATCAGCACCGTATTTAGTATTGGTGCTGTTGGTAGTATTGGATCTACCACACCCAGTTTTTCTGGCCCCGTGGTTATTGATGCTGCTGCTTGTATTAAACTATTTAGTGGGCTTGGCACGTATAATGCTACTACCGCTGGACTTTTTGTAAGCAGTTGCATAGTTCCGGCATTTACCAATTCTCCTTTAAAGCTCATTTGCTATCCTAATCCTGTAACCACAACGTTATGGGTTAAAACAGCGGAGCCTGTTATTGAAACATCGGCTACGGTAAGTTTAGCACTAATTGGCGCAGATGGTAAAACAGTAGGCGCCTACAACACAAGTTTAGCACAACTAAGTGCAGGATATGCCATCAATGTTGCAAATAAAGCAGCAGG